>JARGOJ010000409.1:0-1081 GCA_029210225.1 Planctomycetota bacterium | reverse complement strand
AGAGTTCCTGCAGGTCGTTTATAGCGATCTTACCGACTCGACCATCGCAAAGGCTATTGAGTAAAGAAGCGATCGCATTCAGCGATAACCCAAGAGTTTGGAGCTGATCAACCCAACGAATCCGGACCAGCGCCTCAGGCCCGTACATACGAAAGCCGCCGCAACTCCGCGATCGGGGTGTGAGGAGGCCCCGCTCTTCGTAGAGTCGAAGAGCGCGAGGAGTCTTTCCCGCAAGGCGAGCTAGATCTCCAATTTTATATAACTTCCCTTTTTTCATAGGGTCACTCAAAACTAAACCGATTGACGTTGAAAAATGAATCTGCCTTTAAGAACCGGATTAGCTCCTCAATTCAGGCCGAACTCAGAGCGGGAGATATTGTAAGGCAGAGCGTCTCTTCCACGAAACTCACCCAACTCTATCTTCTATATTAGAGCAAAGTTACACAGACCCCTCAGAGTCTACAGGAAATTTTGTTAAGTCCACACCCGAAGCGTCACTATCATATGACAGATCACCCCGGTCTCCCTTCCCAGTCAAGGAAACAACCTGCTGTTCAAGGCTAGCCCGTCTTTTTCGCGCATAAGCCAGACTTTGCAACTTCCCAATTGTCCTCCTTACTCGCGAAAGCAAAAGCCCACAATGTTTGGTATCAATCTCACCGTAAAACAATCCGACGCGCATTACTGTGCTCAAGTCGCCGAAATCATTGGAAAGCTTGGTGTCGAGGTCGTTCGCTTGGAGTTCGACTGGTATCACGAAGTGTCCCCAGACATCCTCGAAGGACTCGTCGATGACCTTCGAGATCGAGGAGTCGAGGTCCTCGCCCTACTTACCGGGCTCGTCCCAGGCTCCCTTCGCAATGTCTTTGGCAACTCAAAAGGCTACCGCCAACCCTATGACGAGCTCGACTCCTTCCTTCAATTCACCTCCCGACTCGCAAGCCAATATCGAGATAAAATAAAATACTGGGAGATTTGGAACGAACAAAACACGGCCCGGTTCTGGCTACGTAAACCCTCCGCGAAAGAATACTTCAAAGTCGCGGTGGAAGCCTCACGGGTGCTACGAGACCTCGCCGAG
>JARGOJ010000408.1 GCA_029210225.1 Planctomycetota bacterium | reverse complement strand
CTGTCACACACCTCATTGACTATGTTTTAAGCTCCGCAAAGCACCGTCAGCCATCAAAGGCGAGCTTAGAAAAGCTGCTCTTCTACGGCGAGATCGACGGCCAATCTCACCCCCTGTCCGACCATCCGGCGGTTCTTGCCCGTCTGGAGTTTCCGAAAACCCTCAGCAAGAAAAAGCGGCTCTATTAGCATCCCGGGCCTTCTTTTGTCGGCGGGCATGACTTGGAGCTTTTGTTGGGATCGTCTATAATGCTTGGCGTTGGGTCGCTCTTTTTCTTGGCGTGGACAGCATGCGAGAACGTGATGACTTTGTGAATGGCTACCTCTTCTCAGTGATGGGAATGATTGTCGGTTTACTTTGTGTTTTTGAAGCGGTCCTCTACACTTACTATGTTGAATATTTCATTCCTTTAGGTGTCGTTCTCTTCATTGTTTCCTACAAAATCAATGTCGCCGTTTGGCGTGATGTCAGCGCTCGGTCCCGATATAAGCTGAACTTGAAAAATCACCCGCGCTAAAGTTAAAAACCCTATGAAATGGAAACTCTGTCTTCTCTTCTTTTTGCTCGTTCTCCCGGGGTGCTCGGAAGGAGTGAGCGCCCAGGAAAAAGAGCCGCCCAAGAAAGACACTCCGTCAAAGAAGCCCTTAGTCTATAAGGGCAAAAGTATGGATCAGCTCTTTAAGGACTGGGACATCGGCGTCGAGGATGGTGCGGTCATTCTTGCCTTTAGGAGTTTTAAAGAGAGCGGCCGAGACGACCTCTTGCAGAGACTCAAAACTTCGACCCCCGATGCCTATAAGGCCGTATATTTGTTCATTTATCTGGGGATTAATGATGAAAAAAGCTATCAAGGCCTTCTAAACGCCTTAGATCATGAGAATACATTCATTGTTATGGCTGCAGCGCTTTGTTTTATTGATTTGAAGCCTGAATTTAAGAAACCTGTCGCGAAATTAGAAGCCCTGCTCCTTCGAAAGGACAAAGTGCTTCAAGTCTCTGCTGCGCTCGCGCTGTGGTGGCATCATCCACGTCCTACAAAACTCACGAAGTATCTCAATCATGGACTAGAGGGAGGGCAGGTTCTTCTCCAAACTCTCTGTTTGAGGGCCATTCAGGTCATTGGGAGAGCGGTCAAGGGTACCCGGCCAAGTCTCTTGAAGCTCTTAAAGAAAGACTCTGCAAGTCACTTAATTAAGAAAGAATGTTTGATTGCCCTGGGACTGCTGGGGATTCAAAAGGCAGCGGATGTGGGGACTGTTTTCAAACTCATTCAGAAGGGCAAGCTAAAATATGACGCGGTCCTCGCTCTGCGTAAATCGAAGGCCCTACCAAAGAACATCGCAGACACGCTTAAAACAATGCGCATCGGCTCCAATAAGAGGCTCGGAGAAGCGAGCGCGATAGCACTCTTACTCTCCCATAAAGACTCTCTTGAAATCCTCATGCAGGTTGTTGAAATTGAATCCAGCGAGAGCGCTCTCTCCGAAGTCGCCAGCCAGGTTATCTATGCCGCTGAGCCCGACAACCAACAGCTCAATCTGTGCTATTTACAATCCTCGAATGAAGAAATGCGCTTGCAGTCCATTCAGTTCTTCGCTGAATCGGAGGATGGATCTCTCGCCCTTCCCTACCTCATCAATGGTTTGGCTGACACCGACGAATCGGTTCGGGATGAATGCGCCAACGCCATTGTTGAGATCGGCGGACTCGATAAAGCACAGTATCAGCGATTAAGCGCGCTTCTCAAACATCCCAAAAAGAGCACTCGAAAACTCGCTCAGAGCGTCCTCGCCCAATTAAAAAAGTCGGATTGAACAAAGACGCCCAAAGCCATTCTCATATGTGTTGCATAAGAGTCTCAACGTCGACGTGAGTCACGGGAGTTATTCGATACTGAGGCCTTAGTTTGGCTTTACGGCTCTTGTTTAAGCGGGCCAAGGTCGAGTGGAAGTTGACGCGGAATTGTTTGTCTTGCCGGAAGACCGGCAAATTGAAATACTCCCGTATTTCACAGAGTCGCTCACTAAAGCAATTGACCCATATATGCCGCCCGTTCTCATATTGTAGTATCTCGTGAACCTTGAACTCGACAATCTCATTGACGAAGGCTCGGCCAAACTGTTTGATCTTTCGGCACGGACTCTCGCTCTTTATGATTGATATATGAGGCTTCCCGACAAAAGTGATGTCCGAATCGACCTGCAGAACAGACTCTCTAAAATAGTCCCCGAACTCCGGACCGAGGCTTAGCAAATACCAATCGTCTTCGCATTGAACTCGGCCCTTAAAGGTCTTGGCGCCTGTGTAATCTTCTAATTTTGTAGCCATGATAAACTCCTTTGCACTCATGATTTTCATTGCACAATAAGCTCCGAAAAAATGAGCCCATTGGTGAGTGACGGAGTTATCAGTCGGCCTTGTCAGAGTTCTTGTCTTTTCCCTTGCTCTTTTTTTGGCTTTGAGCGTTTCTGTAAGCCTCCCGACGCCCCTCTTTAAGCCCTTTCCGGAAGCCATAGTCGTAGGCTTTGCGATAGCTTGGGCGATCTCTATAGGCCTTTAGATGATCAGCCTCAGTCCACTCTCTCGATCTCTGCGGTTTCGGCTTAACTCTTGGAGGCATTGGAGCGGGCTTGGGCTCAGGCTCGATGACCGCTGCAGGCAAGTTTGGGGGGCCATTTTTGCCCCAATGGATCACCTCAAGGCCAAATTGACCGTTCTGATCAGCGCTCGGCTCTCTATTGAAAACACTGAAGAAGTAAATGGGTTGGTGCACACCGATTCTTAACACTGGGGTGGCGATTCCCGCGAGGCCCATCCAAGCGACGCCACCGGCAGGGCGTGCGACCACCTGAGTGGTAGGCCACACGGTGCTATAGCCAAGGCCGCCGACCATTCCAACGGGTGCCAGAGCGATGCGTCCAACCGGGCAAAGGACATAGCCCCAGAGAACATTGCCCATGATTCTTGGAATCCATCCAAAGGGCGTCTCATTGACATTGGCGGAGATATTCTCACCAGTCGAAACATAATCCTCCGCGATGCCCTCTAACAAAAACTCCCCAATGCAGTCTTCAAAGGCGAACTTGATCCCGTCTTGGAACTCTTCCCCGCGCTGCCGCCAAAACTCTTGCTCAGCGGGGCCTTTGGCGAAATCGTAAGCGTCCTCAAAGGCCTCCGCTCCAACCTCAACCGAGGTCGCGATCCCGGGAATGATCCAAACATTCCACCGTCGCCCTTTTGAATCTGTCAATTCGCCGCGCCAGTACAAATCGCCGAGCCTTGAAGCGCTGGTCAAGACAAAGGGGCGGCTCTCTTCACCGTTTTCAGAGCTGGCGCAACCTCCAGTGAATAACAGACAGAGGCCTAGGAGAATCATCGTTGACCAAGAAGTGCGCATAAGGGTTCCTTCTATCGAAACAGCAATGGCAGGGTGAGCTGAGTCGTCGACTTAGCCTTGGCGAATTTCAATTTTTTAAGATGAGCCAGTATTCGCCGAGTCACGTTTTTCTCATGAAGGTCGGGCTCATCCATACAAACTAATGTGTTCGCCAGTGCTTTCACCGCGCTCACAACCCCGGTTTTTTCAATGACCATTCGCGCGCTGAGTAAGCCATGATAAGGCCCCGTTTCTGCAGTGATCTCTGCGATCACTCCACTCTCCGATTCGAGCACGCTATCAATTTGCTCTTGCTTTAGAGGTCCTGTAAGAAAGGGCTTCGGCTCGGTGAACCAACCGTGAAGGACCAAGCGACCCTCCCGAGGATCGTGGGTTCCGGACAGCCTCGTGACCCCATGAGGGAAGCGCGGATCGAAGACCGTCAAGCGATTGAACTTAGAAGGGATCCTCTCTAAATAATTGTTTTGTTCCCGATCTTCCGCGTCATTGAACTGCGGCCAATAATTGAGAACCCCCGGCTTTAAGATCATTGTCTCTCCCCCCTGATAACGAATCTTCTTAGGGCTGAGGGAATAAACAAAGGCCCATGGCCCGTGAGGAACATCGGTGTGGAGGGACTGCTTGCATCCCTCGATATAGACGCTGAGCCATGGCGGAGAAATATCCCAACACCCCAGCGTCTCACGGCCCCAATTGACAAGATACTCATGAAAAGCACGGTAAGTCTCTTCTGGGAAATACTCCCAAGCCGGAGTTCTCAAGAGAGTGTATTGATCGGGGACATGCCAATAATCCCAAACGAACCGTTCAGAGTGCGCCGAGCGCGGATCGGCGAAGTTGTCCTCGAAGACTCCCCGCAGCTGATCGGCGTCTTTATAAAACTTATTCATGTTCATGACAAAGCGGGACATAAATCTCTCAAATCTCTCTGAAGAACAATCGGGACCAGAATCTCAAAATGGCCCGTGTATTGGAGCCGCTAATTATACGAAGATTCTAGGATCTCGCGCCAAAAGACCACGAGAACCAAGACTTTCACCGGCGCGTTAGTATTTCGGTGGTCACTCGAGACTTCAGCCGTTAAAATGGAACGCGCTGCTCATTGAAGAAAAAGAAAGGACCCTGGGAATGGCTGAAGAACAGAACGATCAGGAAGCCGGTTACAACACCACCGATGCCGCGACCGATGCAAGCTCTGGCTGTCTCTCCTTTGGCACCGACTTTGAACTTGGTTGCATTACTGAAGCCCTCGGCTGCGCCGTCTTCCTGGCCTGCTTCGGCGCGGTCAACACCTTCCTCGTCACGACGATCTTCTGGGTCGCGTCGTGAAGACCCCAAAGAACATTGTTTGGATTTGCGCAGACGACTTCGCCCCCTATGTCAGCGGCGCGTACAACAATAGCATCGTCAAGACTCCCCACATCGACACCCTCGCACGCTCAGGCATCCTCTTCGAGCAAGCCTACTGTGTTTGCCCGCTGTCAACGCCTTCCAATCAATCTTCCTGGACAGGACGATATCCCCGGAGCATCGGCGTCACCCTCTCTGCCACTCCTCTCCCCGACACCGAACAGACCATTGTGAATCGATTCAAAGACGATGGTTTTCAAACGGCGGCCTTCGGTAAAACTCATTACTACGCGCCACAGAGAGATGACTTTGACGTCTACGCGGAGCGTCGAGAATTCATGGATTGGGCCGAGGATCACCCGCCAAGACCTGTCCCAAGTTCCATTCCGACCCTGGGGCTATGGAGGCCCTTCTATCAACCCGCGTCTATCTGGCTCAACAGTGAAAACCTCCCCTACGAAGCTTACGAAGAGGATATGACGAGCCACTTCTATGTTCAGTCGGCCTGTCAATTCTTGCAGAACAGAGAGCGAGATCAACCGTTCTTTTTGCACCTGGGGCTCTGTGACACTCACTCTCCATTTCGCTACCCCGTTGAATTTCGCGGGCGCCATCGCCCTGAAGAATTTGAAGCGCCCCCCTTGGCAGACTTCGATGCCAATGAGATTCCCTTGATTTTTCAAGACCTCACAGATGATGAAAAAAGAGGAATCCAAGCGGCCTGCTACACAAGCGTAGAATACCTCGATAAGAATATTGGCGACCTATTGGGCGCCCTCAAGCAATTTGGCTATAGCGATGAAACGCTGCTCGTATTCACCAGTGATCATGGTTACATGCTAGGGCAACACGGGCGCTTTGAGAAACACTCTTGCTATGACCCCGCTATCCAAGTGGCTCTCATAATGAGCTGCCCAGGCCTCATTGAAGCAGGGCAGCGCTCGAAAGCGCTCATTGAATTAGTGGATGTCTACCCAACCATCCTAGACCTCTTTCAAAAAACCACTCCCAATTCAATCCAAGGTCGCTCCTTTGCCCCCATTGTTCAAGGTCGGGGAGAGGATAAGCATAGGGAGGCAGTGATTGTTGAATACGCTGGGAACGCCGAGGCAGCGATAAGAACTGAGCGTTTTAAATTGATTTACTGCGCTGGCACCATCGAACGCCGGGACGGATACTCCACTGGGGAGGCAGGACCCAAGAGCTTGAAGCTCTTTGACTTGCAGAATGACCCGGATGAAATGATCAACCTCGCCAACGATTCAAAACATCAGGGCATTATCGACGAATTACTGGAGAGTCTCGTTAAACATATGAAAGACACTGAGCTTTATCCTGGGAGTATTCCAGCGGATATTGAAGACAGACCCTATCTTCAGCGTTGTCTGGAGCCGATTGAGTTTCGCTCGGCCATTTATCGAAGGAAGAACCGATGAGCTCTCGAAGACTCCGGCGCTTAAGTCGCGCATTTTTCACCCTGGGCATTCTCACGCTCGCTCTTGGATGCTCCAGCACCACAGAGCGTAAGAACTTGGATACCAGCGAAGACAAACAGGGCTGGAAGGCCTATCAAATCTTTGTTGGGCTCAGTCGCAAGAAAGGTCAGGTCGGCAAGCGCTTTCAAAGTCAAATTAAATTCCGTCCGACCCGAGGCCGCCCGAGTTACATTAAAACCCCCATGTATATGGCCAAAGATCTGCCTCCAGGCCTGTCTTTTCAATCGGGAACTGGCACTATCTCGGGGATTCCTGTCGAGCCTGGAGAGTTTAATATTCGGGTTGGAGTTCGCGATGCGAAGCGTGGGACTCATAGTGGCCGAACTTGGTATTTAGAGACCTTTTACTTAAAGATTAAAAAGTTCAACGATCTAAAATAATAGGTCTTCTCATTGGAAACGCTATGGATTTTGACAAGCTGAAAGAACAGTGGCTTGATGCATTGAAAGAGCAGTCTTGGGATCACTGCGATCCCTCCAACACCTATCGCCCAGAACCCGCTCTGGTCAACGACGACATTCACGATCTCCCAACGCTCATCCTTCAAAAACCCAGGGACGACAATTCCAAGGAGACGGGCTCTTCTGGGAGGGAGAGCTCGGAGACAACGATCCCGGTTGCAGGCCCGGACTCGAACATTGATATTGTCTCAGGGCCAGCCCAGTATCAATTCCTAGACGTCTTGGGGCGCGGAGGAATGGGGGTTGTTTATAAGGCAATCCAGCTAAACCTGGCCCGGGAAGTCGCGATTAAGAAGATTCGTCCAGAGAGAGTGACCCCGGGCTTGTTAGCCGCCTTTCACATTGAAGCTCGCCTCACAGCGCGCCTTGATCACCCAAACATTGTTCCTATCTATGACCTCGGTCAAGACCAGGACTCCGCCGCTTTATTGGTCATGAAGGTCGTCCGCGGCGAGAGCTGGAAGCGATTGCTAAAGCCTCTAAGCCCAGAGCAGGAAGCCCTCGCGGCGAATTATGATCTCGAAAAACACTTAAACGTATTGGTTTCGGTTTGCCATGGTCTCGCCTTCGCTCACAGCCGCGGTGTGCTTCATTGCGATTTGAAACCTGAGAACATCATGGTTGGCGCATTTGGCGAAATACTCATTATGGATTGGGGTGTCGCTGTCGATATTCGTGAGCTCTCAGACTTCCCCGATAATCACCTTCCCAGCAATCATAAATTGAAGATTAGAGTCGCCCGAGGGACCCCCGTATACATGCCTCCGGAGTTAGCTCTCGGCAAAGGCAAAGACCTCAACCAAAGCACCGACATCTACCTCCTCGGCGCCCTCCTCTTCGAGATTCTAGAGGGCAGCGCGCCCCATTCTCATCAGTCTTTAGGGGAAGTTTTAATGAAGGCTTTGAAGAGTGATATTCGCTTTCAAAGTGACTCTCCCGATGAGATTAAGGACATCTGTAAAAAGGCCAT
>JARGOJ010000407.1 GCA_029210225.1 Planctomycetota bacterium | reverse complement strand
AAGCGCGGTCGCGAGATGAAGCTCTGCGCCCTTAAGAAAACCAGAGCCATGAGCATAGGTCATCGCCTCCAAAGCATTGGTTGATCCGTCAACGGCCAGCATGACTTTCTTAAACATCGCATCCCCTATAAATCATTCTCATAACAATCGAAAGCTACGCAACCCATCGTAACAAAGAGAAGCACCAGGCTCTCCGCCTCCGTCCGCTCAATCCATCGAACAGATCACCGTCGTCAAGAGCGCTGCCTTAGCCAAGCAGCCCCAAAGAACATAGCAGAACATCGAGGCGATAGACTCGGCGTCCTCAGTCCAAACCGAAACAAGCGTGATCGACCCCAGCAGCGAGGCACAGAGCACGAAGATCCAAAGAAAAGTAACAGGCCAAGACAAGACTGAAGCTCGATCTTCGAGGTCCTCCAACGGCACGGCGTTCAAAGCCATAAGCGCTTTCCTCTCTCCTCCAAATCTTCGCAGTTTCCATGCCAATGCCTTTTCCTCGTCATGAAAGCTGACCCGCGAATAATGTCGCGCCCGCCCTAAACCACCATAAAATAGGCTCTAGAAGCCAGTCCTGGATTTCTCAAAAGAAAAACTGAAAAGATCTGTCAGATTTCCTCCTTCCCCGCACTTAAGCCATGTTCCCCCACAAGCCCTGTTTCTTAGCGAGGCCCCCATGAATCGCCAAACGTCAACCATTGTCTTATTGACCGCGCTCACCCTCTTCGGCTGTGGAAGTAGCGGAGGAGGATCTGGAGGATCTGGAGGCAGCCCAAGCACCCCAGGGAACAGCCCTGCTCCGACGCCCACACCAACGCCCACACCAACGCCCACACCAACGCCCACGCCTGGCTCTCAACCGAATCCGACGACCTTCTCTACTGGTCTCAGTCCAAACCAAGAGATCTTCGTTTCGACGAGCGGAGACGACAACACTGGGACTGGAAGCCAAAGCAACCCAGTGCGAAGCATTCCCCGAGCCGCTCAGCTCGCAAGTCCAGGAACAGCCATCCGTGTCCAACCGGGCAACTACAACGGTGGAGCCTCCGTGCAAAACCTTCGGGGAACAGCGAACGCTCCGATCTGGTTGGGAGGAGTACCTGGGCAAACGGCGCCGGTGATCAATGGTGGCAACGTTGGGCTCCAAGTCTCTCGTGGGCGCTACTTGGTTATTCACAACTTAGAGATTCAGAACGCCGCTCAGAACGGCCTCAACTGCGACGACAGCGGCGACGTCAGCGACCCAGAAGCGAGCCGCTTCATAGAGTTCCGCGACTTAAATATCCACGATATTGGCAATGGCGGCAATCAGGACGGGTTGAAGTTCTCTGGGGGAAACGACTTCTTCATTATCAACTGCCGCTTCCTCAACACCAGCAATGGCGGTAGCGCCATCGATATGGTTGGTTGCCACAGAGGAATCATTACAGGTTGCCGAATTGAACAGAGCGGAGCGACCGCTGTTCAAATCAAGGGGGGCTGCGAAGATATTGAAATCCGTCGCTGCCAGCTCATCGAAGCGGGAGCCCGAGGCTTCAACGTTGGCGGCAGCACCGGAGACCCCTTCTTCCGTCCACCACTCTCGACCACAGCCGACAACTTCGAAGCGAAGAATATCCGAATCCTATCCAATCTTATTCAAGGCTCCGATGCTCCGATTGCCTTTGTCGGAGCCCTCGATTGCGTCGTCGCACACAACACCTTTATCCGTCCTCACAATTGGCTCTTCCGCATCCTGCAAGAGACAACAAACCACGGCAACTTCACCTTCGCCCCCTGCCAAAACAATCAAGTCTTCAACAATATCTTCTACTTTGAACGCTCCGATCTTTCGTCCTCAGAGCACATCAACGTCGGACCGAACACACTGCCGAACTCATTCACCTATGAGAACAATCTGTTCTACGCCTTCGACCAACCGAGCGCTTCCCTGCCAAGCAAGGTCCCCACAGGGAATGGCAACCTCGCCGGTCAGGACCCGCTCTTCGTCAATAACAACAGCGACTTTCACCTCACGACGAATAGCCCTGCTATCGGAGCCGGGCGCAACCAAAGCCTTATATCCTTTGACTTTGACGGTCAAAGCCTAAGCACTCCCCCGAGCGCTGGCGCTCTCAAATAACCTTCTTCATCTCAACTGCGAACTTCTTCTTCATGGCGCGAACTTCTTCGCGCCATGTCGCGTTTAAATTGGCGAAAACTCCCGGGCTCATCATTGGACTTCGATTTGCTTGAGATGCTCTCACTCCAAACCTACAAAACTGAGAGATATCATGGCTAAGTCACAAAACAAAGCGAGACAAGTCACCCTCCACGCCAACCGCCAGCGCTACACCGGCATTCGCCGCTGGCTCGATGTCTTTGTCGCTCTGGCCTTTGTCCTCTTGCCACCCATGACCGGGCTGCTGAAGTTCGATTTTTGGGGAGGGAAGCACTACTACCTGTTTCAGGAGAGCTCTTTCCTCGACACCCTCAGCGCTTTCAAGTGGCCCTTCTTAGTCATCAATCTCATTATCATTATCGTCTCCCACCAGATCGGGCGTTATCTCTGCGGCTGGGTTTGCCCAACCGGAGTCATTGCTCGCTGGGCTGAAGAGCTTGAGCTGCGCTTTGGAGCAAAGAGCTGGTCCTACCGGTCAAGCGTCGCGCTCATCTCAGTGATTGTTGCGACTGGGGGTATGTATTGGTTTGTGGATCTTAATGTCTACTTAGAGGGCAGCCTCACAGCGCAGGGCATTGTCGCCGCGTCTCACCTCGGACTGACCGCCGCGATCTACTACGAAATGGTCCGCTTGCGCTTTGACTTCTGCAAGAAGTGGTGCCCCAGCGGCGTCTACTTCGCGGTCCTCGGTCAAATGAGCCGCACGGGCATTCAATTGATCGACCGCAAAGAAGCGCCATGCAAAGAATGCGACCTCTGTGACACCGTATGCCCCATGGACCTTGCCCCCCGCGAGCTGGTCGCAGAGCCGGCCCCCGACAGCCACGGCATCTACCTAAATGGAATGAGCCCCCTCAGCCTTTGTATCCGTTGCGGTGACTGTGTCTCCGCCTGTGACTACGTCTTCAAAAGTGAAGGAAAAGGTGGTGTTTTAGAGATGGGCTTTGGGGAGCAATTTGAAGTGCCCGCTCAAAAAATGGAAGTCTAAAGGAACATTGAGAGAAGATAAGACTCAAAGACGATCATCCGTCGTCGAATCCACGGCCTCTTCTCCTCCAGAACTCAGCGTTGAGAAGACCACGGTCAGACTGCTTAAGACCATAGCGAACGCAGCCCAAACCGGCCTCAATTGACCGGACATCGCCCAAGTCAACGCGACGGCGTTGTAGGCGAAGGCCCAAAATAAATTCCAGCGAATTTGCCGTTGGACATCTTGAGCGATAACAACCGCTCCTGGAAGCGCTTCCAAACCTGGTTTTAACAACGCTGCATGAGCCAGATTTCGTGTCATATCAACACTGTTAGAGACGGCAATACCGAGGTGAGAGCTCGTCATCGCCAGGGCATCGTTGAGACCGTCTCCGACCATAGCCGTCACACGCTTTTCACTCTCTTCGCTAACAATGCGATGTTTATCCTCGGGGTAGAGTTGGCTCTGATAGGGCAAATCAAAAGCTTCAATAAAACTCTTGGTCGCTTCGCTAGAGTCACCAGTGAGAACTTCTAATTCTAATCCCAGAGATTTCAATTCTCCAAGCTGCTGCTTCAGATCGGGGCGGGGGCTTTCACTGAGTTCCCACGCTGCAATCACAGCCTGGCTCCTAGACAGATAAAGCATAGACTTCCCCGTCTCCTTCACTTTGCCGCGGGCTTTCCCGGAGACATAGTTCTCCCGTCCCAGGCGATATTCGACGCCGTCTAAAAACCCGACTAAGCCCTCCCCTAAGACTTCTTCCACATCCACCAAGGCCGCCCGGGGAGAATCTCCTCTCGCGATAGCCCTAGAGACCCAGTGATTCGACGTCCAAGCGAGGCCTTTTGCGATTTCAAGCGCTTCCCTCTCTGTGACTCCATCGCACTGCTTCAATTCAAACGTCAATTCGCCGGTCGACAGCGTGCCCGTTTTATCGAGGAAGATTTTTTCAAGGGAGGCCAAGCTCTCCAGGTCATTGCCATTTCTTAAGAGAATCCCCCCGCTTGCGCAGCGCTGTAAACCAACCCAGATAGCTAGAGGCGTCGCCATTCCGAGGGCACAAGGACAAGCAATGAGGACCACCGAGAGTAGCACTTCGACGCCCCGCATAAAGCTGCCTTCACGAAAGCCCCAATATATGCCCGCACTGATTGCGAGAAGCGGAATGATAGCAATTAAGACCTGAGCAAGTTGTGACGCGAGCTGAGCTCGTCGCCCCGGGTTTCGCCCAGCCTCTTCAAGGACCCCAGCCAGGCAATCGAGGCGTCGCTCACCAACAATCTTTTCGACGCGTCCTGTTAGGACACCGGTTTGGAGCTCCGAGCCAGCGAAGACTTTATCCCCCACTGCTTTCTGCTTACTCTTAGACTCCCCCGTTAAAGCCGCCTCGGCGACAGCGGCTTGTCCGTCTATGACAAGAATGTCCAAGGGAGCGATATCACCCCGGCGAAGTAGGATCGATTGACCTAGTTGAACGTCCTCAACCGAACATTCTTCTTCCGTCTCACCCTTGAGAACCCGCGCCGTCTTTGGAAGCCACGCGGTCAATTGAGAGAGGGTTGACGCGGTTTTTCTTCGTGCGTTCATTTCAAGAGAGCGCCCTAAAGTCACCAGGACGAGGACCGCAGTGGCGGTGTCATAATAGACATGCTCGCCTCCCCAAAAGGTGGTCAAAACCGAGAGCGCATAGGCCGAAGCGCAGCCTGTAAGAACAAGAATATCGACGGCTCTCCGAGACCAAAACTCGTCTTGAATTAAGTTGCGCCCCAGGGGCACCCCGAGCATGATAACGACCGGGGTGGCGGCGGCGAAGAGCAATAATTGAATGACACCATTAAGCGCAATGTAAGACAAATCGTCCGAGTCTTTGGGAGCGATGAACTCTGTGTATATATCGGGGGAATACAGGATAAGACTGAACATCATGACAATGACGGTAAAAAATCCGCAGAGCACCAGACGAGCGGATAGCCATTTCTCACTGGCTTCATCGTCCACGTCAGATTGCGTCGCTAGTAGCGAGTACAAAAAGCGACAGCCCATGCAGCAAAAGCCCGAGTCAATCATTTCGCCAAAGAGCGGCAAATGGCAGTGAAGGCAGGAAGATTGTTGTTCATTAGGAACTTCAATCTTCTGCCTCTCACGCGCATTCAGAGTTTGAGTCTCGGCCTCTGTCATTCGGTAAAGAAGTAGTTCAGAAAGTCTGGAGCCAGCCAATTGGCCATATAGGTCATGGAAAAGCCCAAAAACGTCATATAAAACAACAACAGTAGCAGCGGGATGCCTCCGTGGTCGTACGGCAGACGAACGGGGTTTTGGCCTCGGTCTTGAAGCGGAGGCCAAGTTTCCCAGGGAGCGTCGGGAGCCACAGGAGTCACTGGAGCATTTGCGGATGCGGCTGCCGCCACTGGAGTCGTTGCAACTGTTGCGGGAGTTGCTGCAACTGTTGCGGGCTCTGGCTTCACGTTCGCTTCAGTGTTTTTTTGAGCGGGGCTCGCTGGAGTCTGTACTTTTTTGCTCGCAGCGTTTCTTTGAGAGTTCTTCTTTTTCTTTTTACGGCCTCTTCCCATAGTTTCTTACCCCTTCTGCTGTTGACGCCATAGACGTTCTTCGGCTTCGTAGCGCTCATGATCTTTGAGCAGGTCGTATTTCGGCCCCTCAATATCCTCAAATTCTCCTCGCAGATAAGCCCAAACCAGAAGCATGAGAAAACCAGCGGCGATGAAAAGGTAATTCGAGACAGGGAGCACAGCGAAGCCGAGCATGTCCGAGCCATTTTCAAAGAGCGTTGAGGCAAATTTGTAAAGTTTAAAGAAGAAAGCAATTCCACAGACAATAATGGCCAGGGTCATAAAGGACGCGATAAAGATCGCGCCCCGACTCTGTTTCTCTTTCTTAACAGGAGCCTCTTCTTTGACAGGAGCTGCGTCAGTCATTACTTCTTCTCCTCTTTCTTGTCTGCCTTACTCTTTTCCTCTTTGATCTTTGCAGCTTCTTTCTCCATTGTTGAAGCAATGGTGACAGTCTGCAAATCAACTTGCGAGCGAGTATCTCCAAGCCATTGCAGATAAGCCACGATCGATAAAGCGCGCTTTGTTGGGCGCTTATCTTTCGTAAAGAACCAACGATAGCGAGGCATGACCGATCCGGGAACAGTCCCCGGAGGATCCCAAAGGTGCGCCATATGCCAGTCGTTCGTGTGAACGCCGCCCTGGCGGGACAAGTCAGGTCCGACCCGACGGGTTCCCCATAATGGAGGCATATGGAGGGCGTTGTTGTACTCAGCGGCTTCCGATACAGGTCCCCAGCGCTCGGCCTCTTGAGCAACGGGACGGATGTATTGAGAGTGGCAGTGCCAGCACCCATCACCAATGTAGAGATCTCGGCCCAGGCGCAAAGCTTCAGCGTAGTTCTCAGAGTTGGCTTCTGCGGTGCCGAAGGCTTTCTCAAACTCTTCGGGATAGGCCGTCGACAGGCTCGTAAAATCTTCGGGCACAGTAGCCGCGAGATCTTCCAAAGTCTGATACTTCGGCGTCACTTTATCGAGGGCTGCGACAGGCAAGACCCCCGATAGAATGAAGGCAAGAGCGAAGCATAACAACGACCCAAAGAAGATCGCTTCAAATCGTTCCATAATTTAATTGTCCTCTATTTTCTATATCAAGATTGGACGGGCTGAGCGGCAGGCTCAACAATTTCGTCCACTTGAGGATCGTACTCTTTGCCAACACGAAGGGTTTGAATCATATTGAAGAAGTGCAAGAACAGGCCAATAATAATGAGTAGACCAGCGAAGGTCCTGACCCACCAAAATCCGTGAGAGTTTTGCACGAACTTAATCCAGGGCACTAAGTCCATTTGTTCAAAGCCGGCAACCAACCCAGACATGGTCAATGTGAAGAACATCGTCACGATACCAATTGTCGAGAGCCAAAAGTGCCAAGACAGCAGTGAGCGTGAATACCATTCTTTTCCAGTGACGCGTGGCCAAAGATAGACGGAGATTCCAATCACCCAGTGACCAAAGACGCCGAACATAACGAGGTGGGCATGACCAACAACCCAGTCCGTAAAGTGAATGATCTCTTGAGCCGTCCATGTGACCTGCCAGGCGCACTGAAGACAAGTCAGAAAGTAAAGCACCATTCCAATGTAAAACCAGCGAATAGGCATGCTCTGGCGCAAGGCGTAGCCACGGCCAGACATTGTCATAAAGAAGTTGATGACCACTGTGGTCACAACAATCTCAACACCAATGGTCGACACAATGGCACCAAACTCAACGAAGTCAGGAATCGGAGAGAGCAAGAAGTGATGCACACCGTTCAGAGGATAGAAGAAGGCCAAAGCCCAAAAGCCAATAACTGAGAGCCAGTGAGAGTAGATGGGTTTCTTCAGCACAATGGGCACGAAGAAATACATCAGTCCCCAACCAAACGGCGTCACGACCAATCCGACCAAGTCGTGAATATAGAGACCGCCAATTGCGGCACCTGATGCCCCAGGCAGTTTCCACTCAGGAAGGATGTTTCCCATGAGGTAGGTCAGCGCAAGC
>JARGOJ010000406.1 GCA_029210225.1 Planctomycetota bacterium | reverse complement strand
CCCCAATCAGTGAACTTGAGAAGTGCGCGAATGATGCATGCATCGCAGAGTCCATTGACAAACTGAAAAATGGCTATGAAACATTGATCGGTGAACGAGGGATTACATTGTCCGGAGGTCAACGACAACGCTTGGCGCTCGCCCGCGCATTGGTTCGAGACGCCCCTATCTTAGTGTTAGACGACGCTCTAAGCGCCGTTGATACTAAAACCGAAGGGTTGATTCGTGGCGCCTTAGCTGAACGTAAAAGCAAACGGACCACAATTATCATTTCTCATCGCTTGTCTTCTGTTCTTCACGCAGACCGCATTCTTGTCCTTGAAAAAGGCCAGCTCGTGCAATGGGGATCTCATGATGAATTGTTGCAAGAATCTGGTCCATATCAGCGTTTGTGGGCCATCCAAGAACGCGTTGAAAAACAAATTAAAGAACCTATTCAATTAATAAGTGAAAACAAAGGAGTGAATCATGATCGCAAAGAGTCAAAAGAATTCCAACCAACAGCCTCTTGATTGGAAACTATGGAAGTCCCTCTTCCGTTTTGTAAAACCTTACCGCCGTGAGGTAGGCTTACTTGGCGCGGCTGCTATTGTTACAGCGGCGGTCGAGACAGCCTTCCCACTACTGACAAAGCAAGTGATTGACGCCATTTCTGAGGATGGACACCGCGTTGATTTAATGCCCTATGTCCTCGCCTATGTGGCCCTACTGTTCATGATTGGAGTCAGTATATGGTCCTTTATTCGACTGGCCGGGAAGCTGAGGACCTATATCAGTCATGACATACGTCAGGCAGGCTTTGAGAATCTCCAACACCTCTCCTTCTCATTTTATGATAAGCACGAGACGGGATGGCTTATCTCTAGAATGACCTCGGATTGTGCCAGGCTTTCAAACATTATGGCTTGGGGCATTTTGGATATTGTTTGGGGCCTGACGTTCATGATGGGAATCATGATCGCGATGCTCTGCCTTCATTTCTACCTCGGTTTGCTTGTCTTATCTGTCTTGCCAGTGCTCGCATGGGTCAGCGTCATCTTCTCAAGGCGTCTCCTGAAGAGCTCGAGAGCAGTAAGGAAAGCCAATTCTCAATTGACCTCCGATTTCAATGAGAGCCTTATGGGAGTTAGCACGACGAAGGTCTTTACCAGAGAGGACGAGAATCTCGAAGAGTTTCAAACGGATTCTTTGGATATGTATCAGAAGTCCATGAAGAATGCCCTGCTCTCCGCGCTCTACTTGCCAGTTGTCATGATCCTTGGAAGCGTCTCGACAGCTTTGATTCTTGGTGTTGGTGGGCTTCAAGTGAGCAAGGAAACGCTCTCTTTAGGAACCCTGATTGCTTTTATGGCGTACGCTCGCCAGTTCTTTAATCCTGTTCAAGAACTAGCGCGCATCTTCGCAGAATTACAAATGGCTCAAGCGTCCGCAGAACGAATTATGGGCCTTGTCAACGCCGAAGCTGAGATTAAAGACTCTGCGGAATTGGTGACGGTCATTGAGGAGAATAAAAGTAAGGCGGAGGCTCTTAAACTCGAAGATAAAGCGGTTGATGGATACTCCCGGACTATTGACCAAGTGAAATTTGAAAACGTGTCCTTTGCCTACAAAGACGACAAGATGGTCTTGAAAGACTTTGATTTAACCGTTCAAAAAGGAGAGAGCATCGCGTTTGTTGGATCGACAGGAAGCGGCAAGAGCACTTTAATCAGTCTTCTCTGTCGCTTTTACGAACCCACGAATGGCCGCATTCTCATTAACTCGGTTGATTACAAAAAGCGCGGCTTGAACTGGTTTCAATCCAACCTTGGTATCGTTCTCCAGACTCCTCACCTCTTTCGAGGCACCATCGCCGACAACATCCGCTATGGAAAGTTGATCGCCACGGAGGACGAAATTATTGCGGCGGCCAAGTTAGTTGGAGCCCACGATTTTATTGAGGCGTTGCCAGAGGGCTATGATTCTGAAGTTGGAGAAGGAGGAAACCGTCTGAGCACCGGAGAAAAACAACTCCTGTCCTTTGCTCGTGCGATCCTCGGGGATCCTCAAATATTGATTATGGATGAAGCGACGTCCTCGATTGATACAGAGACCGAACGGAAGATTCAAGACGGCACGGACGTTCTTATGAATGGACGAATGAGCTTCATCATAGCTCACCGCTTGTCGACGATTCGCAACGTTGACCGGATCTTGGTCATTGACCAAGGATTTGTAAAAGAGCAGGGAAGCCATGAAGAGCTGATGGCCCTGGGAGGGCACTATCATGAACTCTATACCCGTCAAAGCTTGGAGCGGTCCTCCCTTGTTCAGCATTCTTGGGCTTGATAGAGCGCATTCAGGCTCCTGAAAAGAACCTTGTTTCTTCGATTGGGACAGAATGGCCCCACAGTTGGGGCAACGGACATCGGTCGGTGTTTCTAAGAGAGTTTAGACTCTTTTGAAACACCGATTCTTCATTTGGCTCTCAATTTGCTAAAACGTTGCCCTCAGATTCCTCGACTCTCATAATCAAGGTTTGATTGATACACAATGGATAGAAATCGAACGCTCTTCGCGACAACTCTCTTCGCAGCCGCGCTCTCTGGATGCGCTCACACCCAAGTGAAAGAGGCCGAGCCTGAAACTCTTAGAATGAGTACGAAGCTACGGCATATCGCGGGTCCTATCTTAAGCACCAGCAACATCATCGAGCCAACAGCAAAGGCTCTGAATGAAGCCCTCTTGGTCGAGTTGACCTTTCATAGCCTTGAAAAATTTCCCGAGGGCGCCTTAGACATTGCAGGTCCAAAGACCCGGTTGGTTGCCAACACCGATAAACTTTGGCTGCCGACGACCTCTAGCCTCGCTGGAGTCCGGTCGAAGAGAGTCGACAACCCAGAAGGAGAACTCGACCTTTTTAACTCCCAATATGGTCGCCATAGACAATTTCCAAGCTTGGAGTCTGTGGTGCCTAAGGGGGTCACAGTGGCCTTTGACTTAGCTCGGTCAACCAACGAAGCAAGCGTTCAGTGGAATGAACCAGAGCACCGCTGGACGGTCCTTGTCCACCGCCATGGTCAAGGCAAAGATCTCATCTCGATAGCGTTGGAGGCTCCAGGCAAGAGCGCGGACGCGTCCTTCCCTGTGACAGAGACCCTTGTCTTTGAAGATATGGAAGGTCCAAACTTGGGCTTTCTTATTCTGCTTCCCGGACCGATTGATGAAAGCTCTCTTTCTTTGGCAGTGACCTTAACCCTTCGTTCTCCACCAGCGCCTGGAGATCCGAGCTTTCGGTCTTTTCGTCGTCGAGTTGCTCGGTGCAAAAAGGACCTGGTTGAGCTCGAATTAGATGAAGTGAAAGACAAGCGACGATCGACTCCAAGGGCCGTCGAATTCTCGAAGTATCTGATTGAAGGATTAACGAAGGCGAGCAAACAGCGAATCGTCCTCAACAGCTTGGCAGAAGATCTTCAGGCGAGTCTCGTTGGCGAGATCGCCCTCGCTGGCGACGACACGGTTGTGCGAGATTTAGCCCAAAGAACCCTCACTCTCATCCGCACTATGTCCGCGACTGCAACCCCCGAAGAATGGGCTTGGGAGCTTGAGAAGCAAGCGCTCACTGTGCTTGAAAACATGTGGATTGAAGATAAACTGCCGATGGGACTAAGAGCCGTTTTTGCGAATTATGCAGGGGCCTTGGCCTGGCAGACCTCTCTGTTTATTGAACTCGCAGAAGAATGCCGTGACTTGAATGAATTGCAAATTGGCATTCGCACCAAAAACAGAGAGCTGCTCGACGACGCCTCCCCAAACATTCGCTTGCAAGCCTATGAATGGCTGAAGAGTCGGGGCTTAGCGCCAAAAGGCTATGATCCGCTTAAGAAAGAAAAAGCGACAGCGCTCAAAAGAAAAGCCGTCGTGGGAGGGAAGAAACGATGACTGAAAATCCTTCTCAAGACGCCCCGAAAGACATCCCCGAAAACGAGAACACCCCCGACGAAATAAAGAAAAATACTGTGTCAGAAACTTCTCCAGCCGACCCGATAGCGAACAATGAAAAAGCCAGTCCGGCTCCCGAGGCCAAGCAAGACCCAAAAATGGGGGCGGTAAAGCCAGAAGCGCCGACTAAAAACTTGGAGGCTGACGGGAAATCGACCCCCGCTCAAAGCCCTGAGGGAGAGCCTCAGAAGGCTCTGGCCACGTCGCCGGAAAGTCCACCAGCAGAGACCGTTGTCGCAACTCCAGAGACGCCAGAGACGCCAGACTCCCCGGATGCCCCAAATGCCCCGGGCGCAGTAGAGACCCAGGCGCCTCGCCCAGGCTGCCTTGCGCGAATCAAGAAGTGGTTGTTCCGACTCTTTCTGCTGATTGTCTTTCTGATCGTCGTTGCACGAATTGCCTTGCCCTATGCGATCCCCCAAGTATTGCCAGGTATCCTTGAGAAATACGACTTGAAAGCCGAATACTCCGACCTGGAAATGTCAACGCTGTTCAATTTTATTGAATTGAAAGACCTCACTGTCAAATCATTGGATGGTGAGAAGAAGTATGTCTCCCTTGAGCGCTTTACCTTTCATCTGAAGCTCACTCCTCTCTTGAGCAAAAAAATCTTCCTCAAACAGCTTGATATCCAAGGTTTAGAAGTTGTTATCGATCGTGAAAAGGACGGACAGCTTGAGCTGGTCAAGCGACTCCTGGCCGCCATTGAAAAGAACAAGGCTGAAGAAGAGGAAGAGCCAGCGGAAGAAGAGCCAGAAGAACCCAAAGAACCTGAAGAACCCAACAGTACTCCTTGGCGCCTCCTGACGAACTCCCCCGTGGCCATCGTTATTGAGTCGTTGAGGATTGAACGACTCTCCGTGAAGTTCCGGGATGAGAGCGTAAAACCCTCATTCTCGTCAGAATTGAAACTCGACTTTAAGATTAATGACTTCGCAATCCCCAATAGAGATCACGTGTCTCATATTGATTTAGTCTTTAGCTTTAAGCCAGTGATCGAAAAATTCGAATTCCACGCGGCGACAACGCTCAATGGAGAAGACAACAATCTCCTGTGGACTTTGGACATCGATAAAATTGATGCCGACCAAACAAAGCCTTACCTTCACGGTCTCATCTCTAATGAAGATAAGCCGATTACATTGACGACTTCGGGCTCAATAAAGACCAACACCGCCCTCGGATTTAAGGACTCATTGGCCGCAAATATCCGCCTCGATAAACTTCGTGTCAAATCGGGAGACCGAGTGACCGTTGCCTTAGACCTCATCGATCTTCATGTGACAAAATTGAATTTAGAAGAGCTGCTCGTCAAGGAGCTGACGATCGACGGCATTCGCGCCAAGGCCAATAAGACAGCACTCGGAGACATTAAAGTCGCTGGGATCATCCTCTCTCCTCGCCTGGCCGAAAAGAACAAGCCTGCTCCAAAGCCTGACTCCGACACTCCAAAAGCGGAAGAACAAGCCAAGGAAAAGGAAGAGAAAGCGCCGAAAAATCCTGAGCCAGCTGAGGGAGACAAAGAAAAGGAAGAGAAGAAGTTCCGCTTAGAGCTTGATATTCTCACGATATCGAACATTGAAGCCGCCTTCGATGACGCGTCGACAGCACCAAAGACGGCGCTCGCCTTAAATAGCCGGAAAATTGAAGTCACAGATCTTGTCATTGATAAAGACGACTCCGACAGCGCTCTGAACTTTGATATTCAATGTTCCGCCCCTGGCATTGTCGAGAGCCTGAGCCTGAAAGGAAGCGCGAGGCCATTCTCTAAGCTTATCTCCGCAAACTTGGCGCTGCGATTGAATGGAATTAAACCCACCGCTCTCAATGCCCATCTGACAAAAGCGGGGATACAGTCAGAATTAAAGGCCGGGGCATTCCAGGCCGATATTGGGGCCTCTATTGAACTCGGAGAGGATCAGCTAATAGCCAACCTGACCCTCGACCAACTTAAACTCCTGGACGGTGAGGAACTCCTTGGTCTGGACCACTTTGAGGTCAAAGATTGCATTATTAACACGAAGACGAACGACATTGTCCTGTCCTTTGTTGATCTCCAAGGAATCCGCGCCTCAGCCGTCAAAGATGCCAACGGCGACCTACTCGCTTGCAACATGAGAATTAAGGCGAAGAAAGCTGCCAAAGACACGGCGCCCGAAAAGACGCCCGGGAAAACTGGAAGAATAGAATCTCAGAAAGACAATAAGGACGTAAAAAAGGACAAGCCGGCTGAGCCTAAGGATGCGAAAGAGCAAGAAGAGGCCGCGAAGCCAAAGATTCAATTGAAGTTATTGAAAGTCGGAAAGGTCGACCTGGCATTCCGCGACAAAAATAATGATGTGCCACTAAAAGTAGCCTTGAAAGACTTTGGCCTGAACTTCTCCAACGTCGTATTTGATCTCGACCCCGAGTCTGAGCCCGAAAAAGCGCGCTTCAATGTTGCATGGGGACTTCCCGGTCTCGTAGAAAAAATGGTCTTAGATGGCTCTGTCACTCCTTCTCTCACAGACCCCGAGATTGATCTCACTGTGATGGGTACTGGAATTGAACCCAAGGCCTTAGAAGCTGTTCTAGAGAAGCAGGGAATCTCCTCGCTGCTGAAGAAAGCGAGCTTAAAGATCAGAGTGAGGGCCGGTGCCAATCTTGAGAAATCAAGGGTTCGCGCAAAGCTCTACGTCGACGAAATTGTGCTAAAGAACCAGGGCGAGACTTTACTGCTTCTTGAAGATATGAAGGTGGAAGGTGTTGATCTTCAATTGAAGAATGACAAGCCGAGTAAAGTGAACGTTGACTTGGTTCAACTTGGAAGCTTTAAAACGGCGGTTGATCTTCGCAAAGAGTTTTTAGAGGCCGTTGGCTTTCGTCTATCGACAAAGAAGAAAGCGTCCACAGCTGATTCAAATATGAAAGTGGCCAAGGCTTCAACCAAGATTGAAGCGCCAAAGAAAGAACTGAAGAAAGAAGTAAAGAAGTCGAAGATTAAGTCGAGCAAGACGGCCCCTCCGAAGCCAAAAGACCCTCTCCCAGAGATCGTTCTTAAGAAGTTTAAAATTGATGAGATCGTTATCTTCGTTGAAGATCATGTGAGCGGACCGAAGCTTGAATTGCCAATCACTCTAAAGGTCGAAGTTGGGCCCTTCGTATTCAAAGACGAGGCGACCAAGGCTCCAGCCAAAACACCCTACAAGATTGACCTGTTTCTGCCGAAAATCGCCGAACAGATTACGCTCTCCGGTGACGTTGGCGTCAATCTTACAAAGGTCGATCTGAATGCCAATTTGAGTATTATTGGCGTCACAGCAGAGGCTCTGAGATCTCGCTTAGAGGCGGCGAACGTGAAGTCTATGCTGAAGTCAGGGAGCCTAAATCTCGACCTGGAAAGTAAGCTTGAATTGGATGGCGCGGATTTAGCAGCGACCGTTGACTTGAAGAATGCCTCATTCAAAGACGGCGATATAGAATATTGGGGTTGGGACAGCATTCGTCTTGAACGCTTTGCGTTGAAGGACAACAACATTGCTCTCGAACTATTGAAAATTGCTCGCCCTCGGGTCAAAGCAACTCGAAACAAAGACGGCTCCATGTTAGTCAGCGGCTTTCTCTTAACACCCAAAAAAGAAGGGCCTGAGAAATCCGGGGCTGAAAGCGCCAAAGACCCACTGAATAAAGAACCGAAATCTAAAGAGAATACGCCAGAAACTCCAAAGAATGACAAAAGCAAAG
>JARGOJ010000405.1 GCA_029210225.1 Planctomycetota bacterium | reverse complement strand
GCGATCGCCAACCTCTCGGCCGTTGGGCATTTATTGAAGTGACGGAGCAGCGCTTCGAGCAACTTTGTATCTTGCTTGGCGAGGAGAATGATGGCTCTGGCCACTTCGGAGCGCACCCCTGAGTCTTTATCCCTGAGCCCAAGGATTAATGCCTCACGAATCACAGGAGACAGTTTTCTGGAAGCCATGGCTCTCACGGCCCATGTCCGAAGGTCCGCTTTTTTACGCACTTTGAGCATCTTGGCTAGATACTCATCGAGCACTGGGGGAAAGTCTTGGCCAAGTCGTGCAATCACTCGGCAAAGTCCCTGAATAGTTCGAGGATTTTTAGAACGGAACAGCGCGAGGAATTCAATCTTCTGAGCCTCCGACATTCCGATCCGCCCAAGGGCACGACAGGCTTCGAGAAAGACCCTAGTGTCTTTGCTGCTTAAGCGCCTGAGTATTGCCGGCACGAGCGTTCGGGCTTTCCCTCCCATCAAGCCAAGTGCCTTTACGGCTCCCATTTCAACCAAAGGCCGCTCATTCTTGAGCGCTCTTCTTAGGGCAGGAATGGCCGCTTTGCCATATCTCCCAAGCGCCTGAATCGAGCAAAAACGGAATCGACGACTTTGATCACCGAGCATGGTAATCAGCGCGGGAATATAGCGCGGACCCATTGCGACGAGCTTCTCAATACCGGCGATTTGACGGCGATACTCGACCGTGTTGAAGCGTGCTTTAATATACTGGGGAATAGCCGGTTTCTTTGGACTCGCAGCGCAAGGCGCGGTATGGAACAATATAAGGCAGAAAGCAAGAAACACGGGAATCAGCGTTCTCCATTTTGAACAAAACAATGTCTCTTTTCTCAGTAATTCCAGCACTCTCACCTCCCTTCCACCTCGTTTTAACCAATTTGCAGCTCAGTCGCGACGAATATCATCCAACTCGAGTATTTTCTTTGAGCTCGCCTCTGATAGCGCCTGAGAAACTAAGCCCTTCGCCAATTCTTCATTCGTCACAGAGCGATAGCGTTCTTTTAACTTCTTCGCTCCAAAGAGCGCGACCAATCCTAAGGCGCCGTCAACAACGGTCGCCGCGAAGCGCTCCCCAGGTCTGTCTTCTTCCCGATTTGCACCAGTGATAAAAGACGGTCTGGCAATAGTGAAGTCAATCCCCGACTTTTGAATATCCTGCTCCAATTGCCAGCGAAGCTCCAAATACTCCATTCCTGAATTCGCTTTCACCCCTGCGGATGAAAGAAAGAGGAAACGGGCCTCAGGGGACTTCGCAAGCGCTGCATCGAGGAGCATTTTCGGCAGGCTGTAATCGACCCATTGATAGCTCTGCTTCTCTTTGTCCCCACCATTCTTGGCGGTTTGCTTCATACGCGCCTTGGTCGTTCCCAGTAGAGAAAAGATCAGCGTCGGTTTATGTCGCTCTAACGACTTCTCCATCGCCTCTTTATTCCACTCTGACGAATCGAGGGTGATGCCCATTTCTTCGAGTCTTGGCCGCCATTGTTCAAGGCGGGGCGAATTGGGGCGAATGTGCGCGATGGTTTGAATTGATCGCGCCTTCAATTCGGCAAGCACAGCTTGCCCTGTATATCCTGTCGCTCCAGCGACGTAGGCGATATGAGTCACAGTCTTATTCCTAGAAATTGAATTCTCTTCATTGGATCAAGGTCCACGTTTCAAAGTCAGTCTTTTTTGCCAGCCTTCTCTGGGAGCAAGCCCTGGCGCAGAGTACTATTAAACAACAACCTAAAGGTCTGTTGAGCTTGGGCCCTATGTTGTACACGGAATCCAAAGAGGATCACCCGGCCCTTTCCGTATTTCGTCTCCGTAATCGCTCCTTGCCCGGCAATCACCGCAGGCTTGTGAATCCACCCTGAGACAAGGACCATGCTATTGGCATAGCGCGCCACGAGGGAGGTCGGATAGTCTTTCAAAGCTCGCAGCTTTAACTGCCGCTGAGCCGAGCTTAACTTCTTGTTGCCTTTGATTGATTCCGCCGTATCTAGAGAGAAGGCTCTCGACTTCGTGAAGAAGCCAATACCGCGCTCGGGCATGCCAAAAGCCACGGGATGTTTCCAATCGTATTTGACGCGAACAATTGATCCAGCGCAGTAAAACTCTTCTCGCTTCTTATTCCTAGTCACGTTTTTCAACGGCAGTTTGAATTGATCAATGAGCAGGCCGCACGAGCGATCATTCGCGATAAGGACACCTCCTTCCTCAACAAATCTCTGCAAGGCCGACACCCCTTCCATCCCAAGTCCGCCAGCATATTGAGGCGCGGTCGCATCGACAGGGACGCCCTCTAAAATGGAACTGGCGACCACAGCAGGAAGAATAACAACATCGACTTTACGGCGCAGATCTTTTGCTCCGGCGCGGATATCAGCGTTGCGAAGGGTGAGATAGGGAATGGCAAAATTGTCGAAGACGAGGCGGGTCCAGCCTTCGTCCATAGAGGCGGTGAACGGTTGATAAAGTCCAATCCGAGTCGGTTTCAAGCGTCGTTTGGCCACAGGAATCGCCTCTTGGCTCGCATAGAGTTCGAGTTGATACTCCTTCCCAATTGTCCCCAATATGGCTTCTGTCAGTCCCTTCTTCGCCCCAGGACCAGCAATAATAAGGCTCCCCTTCTTAAAGCTCTGCCCCGCCCATTCAAAGGCTGCATCCGCCACAAAAACCGGCACTCCTTCTTTATGCAATCGAAAGACAAAGCTGGCATCTCGAAGTCGTTGATTCTTAGTCGCCAACCACTTCGCTGTTTCCAGGCTCCTTCGAGGGAGCGCTTCAATTCTTCCAACCCGGGTCCTCGTGGTGATCCCCTTTGGGTCTGTCAGGCGACTGAGAAGCTCTGAGTCGGCCTTAAAAGGCCTATCAATCGTGACGTATTCCACTCCCATTTGAATGGGCAAAGTCCAACCAGCCATATCGTAGGGCGCCTCAGCGGGGCCACCGGGATACTCGTAGCGGGTCGGGTAGATTTGTCGCTCCATCATGTCTTTAAGGTGGGGACGAAACGGCTGTCCGGCGAAGAGAATCCGCGTTCCAGCCGGGTATTCCTGGCCTCCCGCGGAGAACGCTTTCTGAGCGCGGTGCACTTCGATGCCAGCGCGCTGAAGAATGGTCAGCATTTGGGAGGCGCGCTCTGGATCTCGTTGATTCTCCGGGACAAGCCAGGCAAAGGACGACCCCGCTTTACCCAGGCGTATCTGTTTCTCTCCCAGTTCAATTTGCGATTGAAGCAGCTCTTCCCGATAACGCGCTGAGAGCGTCGCCAGAGAGTCTATGGCAGAGAGTTCGTATTCGACGATGTCTCTGAGGCGCCACCAACCACCGGGCCATGGATCGGGGAAGTTGACGGCCGGGCGATAGTCGAGCATCCCTCTTCGTCCCCCGCGAAGCTTGCGTTTCCTTTGAAAGACAGGGCTGGCGATGTTGGCGCTCGCGGCTTCGGTGAGGAGCGCGACGATGTTGTGGCGTTGGGGTGTTGTGCGGTTACCACCGGCCCACCAGTTGTCGTAGATAGCGCCGCTTATAACGCCTCGTTTTTTCTTCCTCAATAAATCGGCGCTCATGTGACCGCCAATAATCATGAGCGTTTGATTGACGACTGGGTCAAGGTTAGGATTGATAGGATCGTGGAAAGGCGGGACAAAGAAGCGAGCGCCGCTGTTTCCCATTTGGTGAATATCATAGTAAATCGTCGGGGCCCACTCGAAATAGAGCGCCTCAGTGACAAGCCTTGTTTCTTTGAGGTTAAGCATAAACCAGTCCCGGTTATTGTCGTGTCCGGCGTATTTCTGGTAGAGCCAGGGTAATCGTCCGCCTTCCCATGGTCTACCAAGGCTCTTTAGATACCAATCCCGCACTTTATCGTTGCCATCGGGGTTTTGGCTGGGGAAAAGCACGATGACACAATTGTCGAGGATATCTTTTGTTCGCTTATCCTTGGCTGTCGCGAGGTGATGGGCAAGCTCTAAGGACATTTGACTGGCTGCCACTTCAATGGAGTGAAGTGAACATGCCAGACCAATGACGACCTTGGCGTCTTTGAGGAGCTTCTTTTTGTCTGTGATTTTGCGCGGATCAGCAATCTGTCGCGACGCTTTAATCAGGGCGTCGCGATTCTTTAGGTTCTTGGCGCTGGAGATCTCAACCAGGAGGAAAGGACGACCTTCGGTGCTCTTACCGATTTCTCGGGTGTTGACTCGGGGCGAATTCTTACCGAGCTTTCGGAAATACTCAACAATTTTGCTCCATGAGGCCAACTTAAAGTCGGCGCCGACCTTGTGCCCTAAGAACTCTTTTGGCGACTGAACTGTCTCACTCTTCTCTTGAGCGTAGGCAACGCTGGACATACAGAGCAGAAGGCAGAGCGCAAGCACCCTCGATTTCATAAGATCCCCCAGTTCCTTTTATAGGCTGACGCTCAATTGATAACACAGGACCGTCACAAGCAAAAGCCAGGATGCCCCTTTCCGAAATCAGGTGACAAACGCAATGTCTAATTCGGGGACCCCAAAAAAAGAAGCAGATAAAAATTCCAATTTCGTTGAACCTCGCGCTAAACGCTGGGTATCAATAGCTATGAGAATCAATCAGCGCCTATTTATCTTCGCAGGACTCTCTTTCTTCATGCTTCTTCTACTCCTACTTTTTAGGAGCAAGGACGGCACAAATCGGATTGACCCCGGCACGGCTTACAGCTCGTCTTTAGTGAAGAGCAAGCTCAAGTTAATGCCGAAAAGAATTAGAGCGCTGAATGTAATAGACAATAGAACGAATTTAATTGAAGCGGGCAAAGTCAAAGTAAAAGCCGAAGTCGATTCTTCCCGGCGTTATATCGGTCGGGTTATTGATAAGCATGGCTTTGGTCTCTCCAGCTGCACGGTTTATCTATCCGACGACTGGGATCGATTTGAAGCTCCAAAACCCGATCTCTACGACCTTCTAAGGAAAAAACCGAAGACTCATAAAACCGTGATAACCTCCATGTATGCTCTGAAGACGGGCTTAAAAAAAGCGCGCCAGTGCTTCAAAGCCGTCACTGATATTGAGGGGCGCTACTTCTTCGACGTAACAGATGTTTTCAACGACGTTCCATTGTTGATAATCGAAGGCCCAGAGGGCTTTCAAGACATTTCCCGCCAGCTGACCTTGCCTAAAAACAAAGACATTGGGGACACCGTTCTACAACAAACAGGAAAGATCTTTGGTTCGGTCACCAAGATTGGAAATGAAATGGTAGAGAAGGCTGGGGTCGTCCTCATCCCGGCCGACGAGTTTGAGAACTATATTCGGACCTCGAATATCGATATTGCAATCTATCCCTACAGAGTGACATCCTCGGATGGAGCCTTCGAGTTTAACGACATTCCTGCCGGACGGTATTACCTGACCTGCAAGGCAAAAGTGACAAGGGAGAGTTCTGTCCCAGTCACTGTGCGAGAAGGCTCAATCATCAGACAAGATCTAGTGTTGCGACCCGGACAGCGCATTGAATTGACTGTTCAAGATAGAGAGGGCAACGCTATTCCAGACGCAAAGATCGCTGTGAGATCGACCGACCCTTGGTATATTTTCAATGAAGTTGAGAACGACGATCGCCAATCCCGTGACGATAGTTCTGGCGTGACGGATGAGCATGGCAGAGCCTCACTAGGCCCTGTTTACGAGGACCACGCCCGCCTCACAATCACGGCGTCAGGATTTGGAGAGAGCCGTCGTTGGGTTGAGAGCAACAAAGGCGTCGATCGAGTTGAGCTCCAAATTGTCCTCTCACCACCAACCGTCATCACAGGGCGGGTTGTCAATGCCGACAAGCAAGTCCCTAAGGCCAGAGCCATCCTTGAATCCTTTCACCACAATGGAGAGAGAAGCTACGAAATTTTATTTCAACAAGACGTTGACGCTGAAGGGCAATTTCAGCTTCCTACAATGGGTCCTGGAAAGTACTTTCTGAGGGTCGCTCGCATTGAGCCTGACTTCCACGAGAAACCCCTGGAAGAATATCAACGATCGATCACCATCTCACAACACAAGGCAGTGATTGACCTGGGCACTATTCAGCTCAAGCGTCGCTGCACCGTGCGCTGGACTGTTCTTGATGCTCACAACAGCGCCGTTCCCAAGGTATCTGTTTCGGCCATTCAAGAGCAGGAGAAGCTAAGATCAGAGGGCGTCACGGACAAACACGGCGCAGTCTCCTTACCCGGTCTGATTCCCGGCCCAGCGATTATCTTTATTCGGAACAATCAGGGAACGATCGCGGTTCAGAACCTCGTCATCCCCGATTCTGACCAGAGTGACCAACGCATCCACCTGCCCGCTCAACTGGGTCAACTTCGAATCTCCATGTTTGACCACCTCGGACGCCCCGTGACTTCAGGCTGCTTTGTCCTTTGGATCCCCGGAACAGCTTGGCAAAGTCTTCAGGTCAGTGAAGACTTACTCCAAGAGAACGGCCATTGCACACTGTCAAATCTGCCTCCAGGCCCCGTCGACATCTCCTTTTATTCCGAGTATCCAAGGCGAATTCACCGACTCGAAATGGGCCAGATTGAAATTCAGAGCGGCGAAATGACCGAGCTAAGATTACAATTGCCTGTGCCAAAGTAATTTGTCCTATGGATCGTCGGCTATGAAGCGGACCCGCTGTCTCACTATTCTTGTCTTAGCTGTCTTCCTTGGAGCCCTTGCTTTCCTTCTCTTCGACAGCTCTGGCGACGCGCCCAGCAAAGCACAAATTTATAGGAAGCACCGAGAAGCCCCTATAACAACGCGTAAAGTCGCCCTCTCGAAGCCCCAGGGCAGTAGAAGCTTCGCTAAAGAGACGATCACTCCAAAAACACGAACATTGAAATTTAAGCCTGAGAATCCGGCGAAAAAAACAAAGCGATTTCGCGGCAAGGTCATCGATGAGAAGGGGCAGGGAATTCCCAACTGTCTCGTAAAAATCGACTACGACAGTTTCGATTACCCAAGACCACAGTGTTTTCCATACTTGGAAGAGGACCTCCATCGATTGAAATTGAAGAATGGTGTAGTCCAAGATTCAATCCCTGAAGAAGAGAAGGAAGAAGAAGAACCTGTATTCAAAACCGTCACAGACGCGCAAGGGCTCTTTTTCATTGATCTTGAAGTCCCTGTGGAAATCCAAGTCGTCCTCTACCTCACTCCTCCAGTGGAGTATCAAAGCTATTGTAAACCGATCAGCACGCCAAAGGATCGGGACTTCGGGGAGATCACTTTGGGGCCCGCGTGTCGACTCTCGGGAAAGGTCCTTGACTCCTTCGACCAGGAACTTTCAGAAATGCCAGTGCTTCTAATGACCGCCAACGCCTTTCGCATCTACCTCGCAAAGAAGGAACTGCAAGGCCAGCTCACCTCTTATTTTATCACAAAGGAGGATGGGCAATTTCAATTCAAGAACCTCCCACCCGGGTCCTATTATCTCCTGGCAAAGAGTGAACACCACATTGAAACTCAATTGCCTATCCGCCTCAACCCCGGAGACAATGAGGCAACTCTTTACTTAAGCGATCCCCGGACACTTGAAGTCACGTTCAAGAACTCAAGGAAGATCCCTCGGGCCAATGTCAATATTCTACTAAGAAAAGTTGATTATTGGCCTCTGAAGGACTCCGACTCTATTGAAGCACGGAGCAATGAAGACGGAATTGCGCAATGTTTCAATCTCATTCATCGCGAGTATGAATTGACAGCTTG
>JARGOJ010000404.1:6912-7739 GCA_029210225.1 Planctomycetota bacterium | reverse complement strand
GCTTCGGCGTTCGCATCGAGATATTTGGGATCGCCCATGAGCCACTTACAGTTGTCCTCGTCGACGATGCGTCCCCCGTTTTGCCAAACCCAGGGGAGCCACTGCCCGGTCCAGGTTTCCAGGACCATGCCGTATTCGTCTTTCGTGCCCCCAGGAGTGCCGGTGTGAGTGAGCTTCTTTGAGGTCTCAAGGAACTCGTCCCAGGTCCAGTCGGGCTTGGGATAGGGGACTTCCCATTTATCAAAGAGGTCTTTGTTGTAGTAGAGGACCAGGGTGGCGAAGTCTTTGGCGACGCCGTAGAGCTTGCCTCGATAGCGAAACTGCTCGTAGATCTTGCCGTAGAAATCGTCGGGCTTGAACTCTTTGTCTTTGGCTATGAATGTGTCTAAAGGCTCTAAATATCCGTCCTCAGCGAAGCCCGCGAAGTCTTCCAGGCCGAGGTACATCACATCGGGAGCATCTTGGCCGATCATGCGGATACGAAGGTTGTCTCGGTAGACGCCGGAGGGTTGGTGAATCAAATCAACCGTGACCCCTGGAGTCTCCTTTTGGAACTCATTGATGTAATAGCGGACCGTCTGAACTTCAGCAGGATCGCCCCAGAACATGAAGCGCAGGCGGATGCTCTTGCCTTCGAACTCAGCGTTTTTTGGATCCTTGGTGCAGGAGGTTAAGAGCGTTAAAACAAGGAAGGAGGTGGCGAGAGTGAACAGCTTTCTCATGCGTCCCCCGCTTCTTTACTGATGTTGAGCCCGGTCTTCGTGGAGAAAATGTGAATGGCTTGGGAGCGGGGCATAAGGGACACTTCGTCGCCGCGTTTGGGGATA
>JARGOJ010000404.1:3962-6902 GCA_029210225.1 Planctomycetota bacterium | reverse complement strand
ATCAAGCTTGTCACCCCGAGCGATGATCAGCTTGTCCTGCTTGTCCGAGCCTTTGAGACGAACGTGAACATCGGCGCGGTCGCCGAGGGCTTCCACGACTTCAACGGTGCCTTTGAGCGGGCTGTCAGCGGGAGCGACGACTAAGAGGTCTTCCGGACGAATTCCAACTTCGATGTCTTTCTCTCCGAGAATCACAGCCTTAAAGCGCTCAGGGAGGTCGAGGCTGGTCTCTGAATTGATTTGAAAGCTCAGACCTTGGGAGATCTCACCTGAGAAGAAATTCATGGAGGGAGAGCCGAGGAAGCCGGCGACAAATCGATTGGCGGGGTGATCGTAAATCTCAAGGGGGCTACCGACTTGTTGAAGCTCCCCGTGGTCAAAGACGGCGACGCGATCGCCGAGGGTCATAGCCTCGACCTGGTCGTGAGTCACGTAGACCATGGTTGTTTTGAGTGAGGCTTGAAGCGATTTCAATTCGACGCGCATGCTGCCTCGTCGTTTCGCGTGTAGGTTGGATAGGGGTTCGTCGAGGAGAAAGACGGAGGGCTCGCGGACGAGGGCGCGGCCGAGGGCGACGCGTTGACGTTGACCGCCGGAGAGCTCTTTGGGGAGGCGCTTTAGATAGTCGCCGATGCCGAGGGTGTCCGCGGCTTCTTGGACCCGGCGTTGAATCACCTCTTTGTCAACCTTGCGGAGCTTGAGTCCGAAGGCCATGTTGTCGAAGACGTTCATGTGGGGGTAGAGGGCGTAAGATTGAAAGACCATAGCAATATCGCGGTTTTTAGGCTCGACGTATTGCCCTTTGACCGGGGCATCGACAATGCGATCTCCAATGCGAACAATTCCATCGGTTGCTCTTTCGAGGCCAGCGATCATGCGAAGGAGAGTGGATTTTCCGCAGCCGGAGGGACCGAGGAGAATGAAGAACTCTCCGTCGTGAATCTCAAGATTGATATTCTTGCTGACCGGCTCAGCGCCGGGGGTGTAAACCTTGGTCAGGTTCTCAACTTTGACTCCAGCCATAATTCGTGTCCTCTCAAAAACCGAATTTACTTTGGACGTCGCTTCCCGGAGACGGGGTGAAGGCGTAGCACCCACCAGTGGTAGTGGATGTCGCGACGGGTGGCAAGGCGCTTTGTGAGGACCTTGGCTCCCAGCTCTTCGAGTTGCCTGGGTATCGACGGGTTCATTTCTCTCTTGCGTGTGCGTAAGTAGAGAACGTAGTAAGCCGATCCGGACAGTCGCGCTTCATCTATTCTCGACTTTTCTGAATGAGCCTGCTCTAAATCAATAAAATCAGCCCCTGCATAGAATGCGACCACTCTGACTTCATCGCCAATCACTACTAATCGAGAGGCGCTGCTATCGTTTTCTCGAATCCACTGCCCCAAATCTCGGGCGATGCTCTTATGAGCCAGATGAGGGCGAAAGCTGCGAATCCCATAGGGGAGAGTCAGGGCCAAAAAAATTGGTCCGAGGCAGAGATAGATGGAGCGAGCATTCAGGAATTCGACTCTCGAGCGCGCTTGATCGACGATGAAAAACCATCCCAAAGCCGCCATTGGGAGATAGAGGGCGGCCTGATAAGAGGCATGACGCCTCGATAAATACCCCGCGTGATAGTGAAGGAATATATGGCCCAGGAGGAGAAGCAAGCCTGGGAAGAGGGTGAAAAATAGTCTTCGTTCCTTTCTCATCGCGATCAAACAGAGAATCAGTCCGGCGAGCAGCTGCCAGCTCATGCCTTTAATATTCTGCTTTAGCGCCGTGGCGAGAGAGGATCCTATGGACTTGATTCGAGGCTTGTCAGAGTTCTCCTTGTCATGATTCAAAATGCTCAGTCGCAGCGCTTGCAGGCGTTTGGCTTCTGTTCTATCGCCGCTTTGGCCTCGGACCCAGGCTTCTGGGTCTTTCTTAAGTGTGAGCCGGAAACGTCCAGACTCAACGCTCACCCAGGTCATGTAGGGGCTGGAGATGGCGAGGGCGCCGAGGCTAAAAATGGCGCCATAGAGTATCGCTGAGCGAAGTTTGTGTAGGACTGTGCCTGGGTTTGAGAAACCGACGAAGACCGATGAGAGCCCGAGGCCTGTCATCATTAGCAAGCCGTCGGGACGGGCCAGGTAGGCGAAGCCAATGGCGATGCCCGAAGCGAAGAGCGACTTTTTGCGGTCTTCGTTTTTGAGGATGGCTGCGAGGCTAAAGGCGAAGGCGGAGGCGACCGCGAGCTGGGAGAAAGAATAGGCGAGGACCTGTGAGGAATTGACGGCGAGAGAGTCGTGGAAGATGGCCAGCAATGAGGCGACAACGGGAACTCTCAGGCTCTTGTCTCCACGCATGTCCGCGAGTCGTGCTGCGCTCTTGTAGACCGGGACAATGATCAGGGCGCCGAGGATGTTGGCCGTGAGGAATCCGGCGGCTTCCAGGCTGAGGCCAGAGAGGCTGTAAACAAGAGCGATGACGGCTGGAAAGGCGGGGTGAAAAATGCGTCGGAGTGCGAGAGTCCAGTTTCCTTCCGCGATATCTCTCGCCATTTCGAGATAGATGGCTCCGTCTGGATAAATAATCGCCGTCAAATTTGAAACGATCAGGCGGGTGAAAAATGCCGCGCTTACCAAAATGACAAGGGGAAGCCAGGGAGGAAACTTCGTATTTTTCTGGGTATCAAGGGAGTGACACATAGCGCTTATTCTTTTTTATTGGGGAACAAATCACAAGCTCCAATAGAAGTACTCAAGCCCGTTCATTGCGTTCTTTAGGTCACTCCCTATAAAATAATCGTCCTTGATAGACACAATACAAAGGATTCCATGCTCTCTATCGAACCGGACATGGTGCTTGCCGAGCGCTACGCGGTCTTGGATACACAAGAATCAGACAAGAATTCGACGGTCCTTCGTGTACGGGATCTTCACGACGAGAGCCAGCCCGAGCGATTCCTCA
>JARGOJ010000404.1:0-3952 GCA_029210225.1 Planctomycetota bacterium | reverse complement strand
GCTATCACCGATTGACATCCAAACCCTCCTGTCCTTCAAGCACAAACATCTACTTCAGATCCACGGCGGCGGATCTCTCGAAGAGCAGCGCGGTGCGTCCTACATCGTTTCCGACCCGATAGCTGGTGTGCCTTTCCTGGAGTGGTTCGAGGCGAGTGACCCAAGCCTTGAAGAGTGGACACAGGTCTTGTGCCAAACCCTTGAGGCGCTCGGTTATCTCCACGATCGCGGTTGGGTTCATCTTCGCGTGACCGACAAGATTCTTAGGGTGAATGACGGTCAAGTTCTACTCACAAACCATGGAGCGCTCTGTCACGAGTTTGAACCGTCCAACCTTCGAGGCGAACAGCGTAGTCCGTTTGTGGCCCCCGAAATGTGTGGTGGAGGGCATCCCCTCGATCAAAGGGCCGACTACTTCGCGGTCGGGGTTCTAATATACCGAGTCGTGACTGGGGCTTTCCCGTTTCAAGACCATGAAGCGCCAAATTTGGATGGGCCAAAGAGCTTTCGTCTAAGCATTCCTCACAGTCCTCTCTCAACGCTCTTCTCGCCCCTGCTACAAAACTTATTGGCGTCCGAGCCCGCGCTGCGGAAGCGGACCCGCCACGAAATCATCGAGCAGCTACAAATCATCGCTGGGCAGGACCCTTCTCCGAGAGAAGCAAACAAACTCAATGTCCTTGTGCCACAGTTTATTGGCCGCCGTGGAGAACTTTCGACTCTTAATTCAGCGGTCTCCTTCCTTACCGACGGTCTGGACTTCCCCAAAGAAAACGAAGGTCTCCTCCAAACTCACCGCGCCACCCGTCTTGTTGTTCTTGGGAATGACAAGCCGAGTGCAAACAACGCGGCGTGGATTTCAATTCATGGAGAGAAGGGCTTGGGCAAGGCCCGATTGATCAGCGAGTTTGCCCGGCGCCTCATGGAGAAAGGCATCGACTTCATTCGGCTCAGCGGACAAGGACTGCGCACCGCCGTTTTCGATTCCGTGTCTGAGATCATTGAGCGCTTGCTAAGCCGCCCTGGGGCTTTAAAGAGAACCCGTGAGGCGCCAGAGTCAACTCGTAGAGAGCTGCTTCGTTTTCTACCAGGCTTGGTCACAAAGATTCCGCCGCCGGCTTCTCGGGCCGAAGACGACGATGAGTTTGCCGCGATGGAAGATCTCCGTGGCGAGCGAGACCGCATGATTGACGGTCTCTCGTCTTTCATGATTCAAGAGGCTCGGGCTCATCCCTATGTCCTCGTTGTCACAGACTCTGATGCCCTGACCGAGTTGTCTCAGACGCTCATCTCTCACTTGGCGCGGCGGGTTTCTACGTCGCGGCGTTGGCAACAACGCTTTGCTCGCGGCGCGGCAGCGATTCAAGATGAAGGCCCCATTCCGTTATTTATAGTCACAAGCTCCGATTCCCTTCCTGAAGATGACGGCGGCGCGTACGACGACGGACGCCAGCTAATGCGTCTTAGCCCCTTGCAACATTGGGAAGCAGCGCGCCTAATTGGCGACGCTCTCGGCGTGGACCGCATCGAAGAGAAGAGCTCGAAGTGGTTGACCATGGTGAGCGCTGGGCATCCTGGTCGCCTGGTGGACACGCTTCGCGAATACCTGAGCAAGTTTGAAAGAGCGGAGGGACGTTGGCGCCTGTCCGATTCTGTCTTTCAGGACGTTTCAGAGTTCGATCCAGAGACCAAGGATTCCCAGAAGGTCAAGAGCCTGCCCAATCCCTTGCGTCTATTGCTTGCGACCTTCGCCTATCTTGAGCGCCCTCTTCACGCCAAGCTCTTACTCTCAAGCCTTGGCTTGATGATCCCTGAAGGAGTCGCGGCGCTGACGCAGTTACTTGAGCGCCGCTGGATCCGTCGTCGGGGCGATCAAAGACTGATTCTAGCCCACCGTTCTTTGGGGCTGGCTGGGACAGCGAGCTTCACAGACGGTGAGAGAGCGAAGCTTGAAGAGCGTATTTTATCGGCCTTGGTCGCTCAATATGAGCGGGAACGACACGAAGAGCAGTTGGTCGAGCTCGTGGAGTTCGCCGCTCGAATTGGTAACGCGGCGTCCCTTGCGAGATTTGGTCTAGAGGCAGCCGCACGCTATGAGCGTATCCGTGCGGACGACCGTGCGATTGCGCTTTATCAAGCTCTTCTGGCGACCGGTGAGCTGAGCACTGAGGACGCCTATGGACTTCGGGTGAGGTTGGCGAGCTGCCTCTTCCGAAATGAATCCACCGAAGAGTCGGTCTTGGAGCTCCGTCAGGTTTTTGAAGGCACCGTTAACATCTGGCCAGCGGCTCCTCGCATGGCCATCTGCCGACGTCTGGCCGTGATTCTGGCCAGTGAGGGGCGTGACAAAGAGGCCTTTGAGACTTTAGAAAAGGGTGAGACCCTCGTCGAAGATTTGGGGGATATTGACGTTGATGTGGCGCGTGAGTTTGCGGCGCTGTTGGCGGCGAAGGCCGACTTCTTTCTGACCCGTGAGCGCAATCTGGACGAGGTCACGAGGCTCTGTGAGCGTGCTCAAAAGGCGCTCCGCGCAAACGCGGCCACGGGCAAAGGGCGCGACTTGGCCTTGGTTCGGGCACGACTTTTGGCCTTGCAAGGCCGCCTCGACTTTTTGCGGGACAAATTCAATTCGGCGGAGCAGTTGACCCGTGCGGCGCTCGCGGTGCAAGAACGCTATGGGGCTGTCTTACAGGTCGCCCGTTCTTACTACCGATTGGGAAACATTGAGTTAAGTCGAGACCGGGAAGGAGTCGCTGAGAAGCACTGGCATAAGAGCCTGAAGGTGCGTCGTCAATTTGGCGATCGCTATGGCGTGGCGCATATCTTATCGAACTTGAGCTTGTCAGCAGCTCGGGTCGGACGAATGGAGAAGGCTCGGGACTTTATTTTGCAGAGCTTGCGCATTCGCGAAGAGTCGGGAGATGTGCCGGGACGGGCGGCGGCGTTGCACAACCTCGGTTTCATTTATGAGTCGGCGGGGAATCTGCAGAGGGCGGTGGCGTCTTACAATGAGTGCTTAGCGCTTCGTGAAGAGCTCGACGATATTCATTACGCGGCGCGGGTGCAGAACAATTTGGCGCACTGCCTCTTTGTTCTTGGTGAGACTATGGAGGCCAGGGATCGATTTGTTTCGGCTTTGGTGACTCTCCGGGAAGAAGATGATAAGCGTGGTGAGGCGACAGCGTTGTCTCGTTTGGCGGAGATTGACTTTCACCGTGGGCGCTTTGAGAAGGCTGTGCAGCGGGCTGGGCAGGCGAATGAGATTCGTCTGGAGATCGGTGGGTCTGAGGATCTAATTGAATCATTGCAGGTCAAATCGACTATTGAATTGGGCCTGGGAAATCACAACAAGGCGGTCGCGCTGATCTATGAGGCGGTCGAGTTAGCTCGGGGCGGGCGTTATCAGGTTCAGCTGGCGCGGTCTTTGTTGCTCTACGGTCGGGTCCTCACTCACATAAAAGAGTTTGACTCGGCGAAGTCGGCGTTGTTGGAGGCCCAGAGCCTCTATGAGGCTATCGGCGATGTTCGGGCTTTGCGCTGCGTGGCAATGGAGATCGGCACGGTTTATCTTGGGGTTGGGCTTCATAGCGACGCGAATTATCTCATTAGCCCGTCGGTTTTCAGTGATAGCACCAGCCAAAAAGACGAGCTTGGCTATGGTTTTGACAAGGTTCGAGAGCTTCATATAACAACCTTGTTGCAATTGTTGAATCGTGATGGAGACGCAGAAGTTGCAATGGCGGGGGCTTTAGAGGCGATTGGAATCTGCCAACAAAATCACTTCCTGACGCAGAAGTGGCGCTCCTTAAGGCTAGCAGCAGCCGCGGCCGAGGCCCTTGGGGACCAGAACGAAGCGCAGGACTTCGCCGCCGAAGCTCAAGAGATTGTTGAAGAGTTGAGCACCAAGGTTCCCATAGAGTATCGAGCGGCGTATCTCGCGAAGGGGGCGGTG
>JARGOJ010000403.1 GCA_029210225.1 Planctomycetota bacterium | reverse complement strand
ATTGCTGGGGCGACGGAGTTCACTTTCGCTAAATTCGCAGAATAATCTTCGGCCATTGTTGAAACATAGTCATCCGCGAATTCGTGCGCAAACTTTGATAGTCATGCGAGGGTTGAAGACTGTTTCTCCCGAACTTCAACGGAGTGTTCTAGAGCACTATAAGGCATCGACAGCGATTGAAGCTCAGTTGGCTCTTGAGACTTTGTGTTGTTCAGGTTTCTCAAGGAACAAGACCATTTTCGATCTGTGCATCCAGTCCATCTCTACGGCGTCTCCCATGGAACGAGAATCCTATCTCCAATTGATGGTCGTGGCGGCGACGAAGGACGCGTTGGTTTGGGAGAGACTACTATTTCATCCAGAGGAATTCGCAGGAAACTTGGCCGTTTACTCCCGCTATGTAATCACTGAGTCAGGCGGATATGTTGAGGCTAAGAAAGCGCTTGAGAGCGATAATAAAGAAGCATGCCGACGAGCGCTTCTCGCTCTTCTTGCCACGACAAAGCCGTCTCTATCATTAAAGCCGGTCGTGGTAAAACTTAGGCAGAATACAACGGACACGGAGATAAGGATTCTCTGCGAGGACCTGTTGTTCTTATTTAGCGGGAAATACTAAGTCAAGATTGATCTTTAATGATCTCAAAGCTCTTCTTCCCGTCGTCATGACTGACAACAAGAAAAATTAGGCGCCGCTTTTCATCGCAGCTGACAAAGTCAATCTTTTGGCTCTCCGGCAAAACATAGTGGCCGATGGCCTTGAAAGAACTTAGGCCAAGGATCGACAGCTTGTTTTTTAGCCCGCAGTAAGCTCGATCCTGGTTGCTCGCGATGGAAATAGAGCCGAATTGTCGAAAAGTCTGGGCAATGATCTTGTGTGTATTCGCGTCAATAAATCGTGTTTCCTGAGGACTCATATTGACGATGATTCGATTGTTAAGCTCATCGATTGCGGCAACAAGCCCGGGTAGGTACTTGATGACTTTGTAGGACGCGCCAGGATCGAGGACAAGAGTCTTATTGTCGTCTCGCCCGATATAGACCAATCCAGTCTTCGAATTGACATGGACGGTGAGGCAGACTTTCCCTGAGCGTAGAGGTTTCTCTGTGGCCAGCTCTCCGGTGTCGGCTTTGAAGACATGCACCGGGTCGTTGCCGTTGCCGCATTGACTGGCCATGTAGAGCAGGCGCTTCTTCTTATCGAGGGCTTGATAGCCTCCGCAGAAGCCGATTTTCAATCGCCCAATTTCCTTGTTGGTTTCAATGGAATAGGTCAAAAGCTCCCCGCGATAACCGGATGAAATGTAGTAACGATCGGCCTCTTCGACCACCATGACCCCTGATCCTAACGAGCGCTTTCTCATCCTCGCGTATCTCGGATCCTTCGTATCAATAATCGTGACGTAGCCACGGGCGAACTGTCCAGAGACATAGACTTTGCTTGAGAGATGATCGATAGAGAGATGAGAATAGTTCACCTTTGTCTTAGTTGTCATGTCGACAGAGGAGAGCTTCCTCCAAAGTGGCTTGGGAGGACGAATCTTTGGTGCGGGCACAACTTTGGGAGCTGGGGACTTCTTTACGACACTTGGGCTCTGCTTTACGACACTTGGGGTCTGCGTTGGCGTTGGATTTGATTTCGACCGCTCCGAATTGGATGAGGCTATCCAATGAAGTACGAAGACCGTCATGACCGCCAATGAGAGTATGCAGGTCGCCATAAGGATGGATCGAGAAGCCTTTTTTGGCTCAAGGAGGTCCTCGATGGCATCTAAGGTTGCCTCCGTGTTGGGAAAGCGCTGTTCTGGCTCTTCGTGAAGGGCTCTCACTAGAAAACGTCGCAGCTCTCGCGCTCTAGGGCCTGAAATCTCTTGCTCAGAAGCCGATTCTTCCATTGGAATACGTTGGCATAGCAGCTCGTGCAGGATGATTCCTATCGAAAATTGATCGGCCCGATGATCGACCTTGCGGGCGCTCATTTGCTGCTCAGGAGCCATGTATGCCACTGTGCCAAAGCTCGCTTGGGTCTGGGTGAGGTGGAGTTGATCGTTGGCTTTGGCGATGCCGAAGTCGAGGATGAGCAGGTCGATCTCATCGATACGGAGATCGAGGGCATCGGACTTTCTTAGGCCCCTCAAAAATATATTGTCCGGCTTAAGGTCTCGGTGAATGATTTTTTGTTCGTGGGCAGGAAGCAGGGCTACTACGGTTTGACGAGTGATTTCAAGGGCGACCTTCTGATCGAGGAAAATTTTGTGATCCTGGCATTCATTGAGCAGCTCCCGAAGCGACAGGCCGCTCAGCAGCTCCATACTGTAATACTTCAAGCCTAAGCTTTGATCGTCTCCGATGTCAAAGACTTGAACGATGCCTTGGCCTCCAAGAGAACGCATGACCTCCGCTTCTCTTTGGAATCGGGCGCAGCTGGCCTTGTCGAGGAGTAGGGAGGGCATCATGACTTTGAGGGCGCGGTCTTCGTTGCTTTCAAGATCTTTGACTTGGTAAACCGCTCCCATTCCCCCGAGGCCGAGGCGTTTGACGATTTGGAAACGACCGGAGATGCGAGTGCCTATCGCGAGGTTCGCGGCTTGCTGATCTGTCGCCGACTGGGAACCTGACCTGCTGTTTTGCCGTGATGAAGATGAGCGGTCGGGAAAGGGATGAGTTCCAGACTTTGTTTCTTGAAATGACGACATGCGACTCATCCTTGTCCTGGAGAGGTTGCTCTGCTGTCAGAGTAGCAGTTTCTGAGAGATTCCCATAAGGCACTTAGACTCTCTTAATGCTGACCGGCATAAAAAAGTTCATCATTGGTGGCGGTCTTCAGGTATTTTGAACGGTCCATGACCCTCTCTCAATAGTTCTTAGACTTCGAGGAAAAGACCTATGACGCGCCTTATTGGACTCTTTGCTTTGCTCGTCCTTTTTGCCGGTTGCGGTACCTACACCGAGTGTGTCCACCCACCATCGAGTGGTCCTCGAATTTATGGTGGGGTGAAGACCGACATGGAGATTCGCGGAGTGCTCTACGCCGATGTCCCCCTCAGCGCGGTGGGGGACACCCTGCTTCTTCCTTATACTGGCTGCATCGCCTACTTCGACGACGATGATTCGGTCGAAGCCCCGAGCAGACCCGCGCCGGAAAAGGCGGAGAAAGTTTCCAATTCCAAATAGTGAATGGCGGGATCACTGGCGATCAATCGTGGAGGACCACTACGCTCATTGGCGGAACCTTCACTTGGCTCTTTACGCGCTTTGATCCGTTCTTGACGGTTTTGTTCCCCGCCTCGTTCTCATCGACAACAACGGTCCAAGAAGATCCCGGCAGGTTGACTGTCTCTGGGCTACGGCTGGCGTTGAAGATGACGACGATGTGATCCCACTGCTCGCCTTTGAGATTCTTGCCCTCAAGTTCAAAGGCGATGACGCTTTTGGCTGCGGGGAGATATTGCAAACGTTGACCGGCGATTTTCCGGCTGTCTGAGAGGCGGAAGGCCGGATGGGCTTTTCGAAGCGCGATCAATCCGCGGTAAAAGTTGAAGGTGGCTTTGTTCTTTGCCTTGAGGCTCCAATCGACTTTATTGATTCGGTCTGGCTTATTGTAGCTGTTGTGTTCTCCGCCCTTGCTGCGGTGAAACTCTTGGCCGCCATGAATAAAAGGAACGCCTTGGGAGAGAATGACCATGGCCCCGGCGAGGCGTTGCATGCGGGCTCTCATCGCTGGGTTTGCTGATCGGTCTTCGCTGAGTTTATCCCAGAGTGTCTTGTTGTCATGGCAGGCGACATAATTGATGACTTCTTTAGGAGAGAGGGCGAAACCCCCGGCCGATCGGTTTGTCGCGCCTTCTAGGCCATTTTTAATCTTCCCGGAGTGCTCCGGGTTGGGATTTTGAATGAAGCCCTTGGCGCCGTCGTGATTGCCGCCCTTGATCGCGTCGCGGAGAATGTCGTTGAAGACACCGAAGCCCTGACCTTGTTGACTGCCTTTTTCGGTCTTTTGAATGGGTGTGTCGCCGCCAGCCCAGGGTTCGCCGTAGACGAGGAGGGTCTTGTCGATAGAGTGGGCGAGGGAGGCAATTTGCCGCATTGTTTCTGTGTCAATGAGTCCCATGAGGTCAAATCGAAAGCCGTCGACTTTGTATTCTTCAATCCAATAGCGAATGGAATCGAGGATGAACTTGCGCCCCATGGCGGATTCACTGCGAAACTCGTTGCCGCAGCCGGACCCATTCCAGTAGGGATAATCATTGAAGGGCTTCATGCGATAGTAATAGTAGGGAACGATCTTGTCGAAGCTGGCGGCGCTTGAGGTGTGGTTGTAAACAACGTCGAGGACCATGCGCAAACCCGCTTTGTGAAGCCCGTAAATCAATTCCTTGGCTTCAGTGACCCGAGTGACGTCGTCCTTTTTAGACGCGTACCAGCCGTCGGGTGAATTGAAGTGCACGGGCATGTAGCCCCAGTTGTAGCTGTTCCCGCTTTCATTGTTGTCGAAGTCTTGCAGAGGCATGATTTGGACATGAGTGATTCCCAATTCCAATAAATGATCGATCCCTGTTTTGACTCCCCCGGGGCCTTTACTCCCCTTTTCAATAAAGCCTAAATACTGACCTCGGGCCTTGATCCCTGAGTTCTTGGCGATGCTAAAGTCGCGGACATGGGCTTCGTAGATGATCGCGTCTTCCGGGCTGTTTGGGTGAGCATCCTCGGTGACATTGAGGAAGTTCGGTCGGCTGTGTTTTCTAAATCCTTCTGGGTCTGTTGCGCGAAGATTGACGATGATTCCACGGCCGTTGTGAGCGGTGTTGCAGCGAGAGTAAGGATCGATCACTGGGCGAAGAGGATTCGTGCCGGGGGCATCGACTCGGAGCATGTAGTAGCGTCCGGCGAGGTCTCCAGGCTGAGTGGCGGTCCAGGTGTATTGGTCTTGCTTGCGGAGGGAGACGACTTCGCCTTGGCCACCTTGGGCTTTGGTGTAAAGAAGCACTTCGACTTTGCTGGCTGTTGGCGCGAAGACGGCGAATTGAGTGCCTTCTTTGCTGTAATTGGCGCCGAGAGAACCTTGGTACTGATAGTCGTGGAGCGTGTCGTGGAGCCAGCCGCGAGGGATGATGTCGACGCCTTGTTTTTCGTCTTTGAAGATGGCTTGGTAGCGGCGGTCGAAGGAGAGGGGAGCGGTGAGGTCGGCGCGGAAGCCTTGGCTGTGTTTGATTTGAAGGTTGCCGCCATTGGGGGCCCAGGCGCCCTTCTTTTGTTTGAACTTAAAGAGTGCGTTGCTTGGGAGCTGGCTTGCTTTGACGGTGACGGACCAGATCTTCTTCGCATCGTCCCACTTGAGCTTCCATTTCGATTTCCCAACAGCTTTTTGCCAACCGTTGAAGTTTCCTGCGACGTAGACCCCTCGGCCAGGATCGAGGTTCCCGCCGATAAAGGACGCGTCATAAATGAAGGTGACCTGGTCGCCGTGAGCGATAAAGCCCTGGCGTCTTGGTGATGGGATGTGGATTTGGGAAATGGCGATGCGTCTGCCTTGGTCGTCAACGATTTTTAGGTCGCTGGGTTGGTCTGGGCTGCCTTTCATGACGAGGTAGAGGGCGTCTGACTTATCTGCGTAAGCGGCGGAGACAAATCGTCTTCCGACGGCGCTTCTGTGAATCTTTGGGTCGCCACGGCGGAGCCAGATTTCCTTCCCGGTCTTTTTTGTCCAAGATCGGGTGGGTTGATCCCAGATTGTCTTTTTGCTGCTGAGGGAGCGAGGGAGAATGTAGAGGGGATGCTCGTTTTCGAGGGGGATCTCATAAACGGGGAGGCCCTGGGAGTCTTTGCTGGACGATCGGAGGAGGCGTCCTTTCTCTCCTTCTTGCCAAATCCAAAGACCAAATTTTGTCGGCCGTGTTTTGCTGGAGGCGAGGTCCTGGTAGTGAATTCGCAGGACTTCGCTAGGCTGGTTTTTCTCGCTGTCCGAGGATTTATCTTGTCCTAGAGCAAGGCTTGGGGAGCCCAGAATAAGGGAGCAAAGGACGAGGGCGAGGCAGGGCTTGAAAACTTTCATGGCATCTCCGAGAGTGCTTTTACCGTTGAGCACTTGCTCAGGAGAGGTGAGCTTGTAAGAATCCGGACAACTTTTTCGCGGGAGACCAGGAAATCATGGGTAAAACGTATCTTGTCACGGGCGGGCTTGGCTTCATCGGCTCGGAGTATGTCCGTCTGATTCTGACAGAACAGCCGGACGTGGAGCTTCATAACCACGATTGTCAGACCTATGCAGGGAATCCTGAGAATCTCCAAAAGGTCGATCAGTTAGAGCGCTATCATTACCACAAGGTTGATATTCGCGATCGGGACGCGGTTTACGCGGCGGTTGAGAAGATCGCGCCGGATTGCATCGTTCACTTCGCTGCCGAATCTCATGTTGACCGCAGTATCGAGGGGCCCTTGCTCTTCGTCGAGACCAATGTGATGGGAACGCTTCACTTGTTGGAAGCGGCGAGAGAAGTCTTTAAGAAGAACCCTGACTTCCGTTTCCTCCATGTGTCAACCGATGAGGTTTATGGATCTCTTGGGGACACTGGGGCCTTCCTTGAGACGACGGCCTATGATCCATCGAGCCCTTACTCGGCGAGTAAGGCGGCGTCGGATCACTTTGTTCGGGCCTGGGGGCGGACCTTTGGCTTGCCTATCCTCATTACGAATTGCTCGAACAACTATGGGCCGTATCAGTTCCCCGAGAAATTGATTCCACTCATGATTAATAATGCGGTTCACGGCAAGCCTTTACCGGTTTACGGCGATGGTAAGAATGTGCGGGATTGGCTCTTCGTTGAGGACCACGCCCGGGCGATTGATTTAGTGCTCCAGGAGGCCAAGATTGGTGAGACCTACAATATTGGCGGGGAAGCGGAGGAAGAGAACTTGAATGTTGTTCATACTCTTTGTGACCTCGTCGACGAGATACGGGGTCCCTTGGAGGCTGGAAAGAGCCGCCGGGAATTGATTACTTTTGTGACGGATCGCCCCGGTCACGATCGCCGTTATGCCATGGACATTACAAAGATTAAGAATGAATTGAATTGGAAGCCGCTCTATAGCTTTGAAGAAGGGCTACGGAAGACGGTAAAGTGGTATTTGGAGAACACGGAGTGGATGTCTCACGTCGTGGATGGCAGCTATAAGACGTACTACAGTCGCATGTATGACGACCGCTGAATTCTTGGGGCGAACAATCAATTGAGAGTTACATGCCGAGGAAAGCGATCGCTGGCTGATCTTTGAGGGCGGCTTCGGCCCAGTCAATAAAGAACATGACTTCGTTGAGCTGCGTTGGGCTCCATTGAACTTTGTCGACAACAGACAGGAGTTCGGTGCGGAGCGCTTGAAACTCGGCGCTGCTAATATCGATGAAGCTGTAGAAGTCGTATTTTGGCAGGCTCGTGCTTAGGGCTTTTGAAAAAAGTTCGTCATAGACATCGAGGGTGTAAAACAGCGATGGTCTCAACCAACATTTTTGCTGATAGGGATGGGCTTGGAACTCTATGTAGCAAGTGCCTTCTAGATCGGGATAGGGAGTTCTGAGCATTGTTCTCTCGCTGCTTAGGACACGGCTTTGCTCTGAGGACCTGGAGTCTGGGGCTTCTTGTCGTTTAAAAAGACGAAGTGGCGCACTCGATCGAAGGCGCCACTCACAGCACTGCCCGATTGTCTTGATACACTACGAACGAGAACTCCATTTCGCTGCGTTGTCT
>JARGOJ010000402.1 GCA_029210225.1 Planctomycetota bacterium | reverse complement strand
TTTCCGAGCGGTTTTCTCTGCGTCGCTCTCGGCTTCTTTGAGGGCGCGCTTTACATTCTCGTCATTGACGAGGGCCTCAGGCCAGTTCTCTAAGTCGACGCCAAAGAGCGTGAGCTTGCTCTGGGCATCGCTCGTGCGACCATTGGTAATAAATGACAGAATTTCAGCGAAGTCACCCCCCGCGTCACGGAGGATCTTGTTTCCTTTGTCATTAAAGCCGCCGCGATATTCCATGAGCGCGAGGTAAATGATCGCACGGTTGACGGCGTCGAGGGCGTCATGCCCCTGTTCTTTCTGTGTCTTTTGACCGGCATCCTCTAATGCTGCGAGGACCGTATCTCGATCGCTTGCTAAGGCGCTTTGGTAGCCCTCCCATTCCGCAGCGACTTCATCTTCGTACGCTTGCTGACGACTTTGGATGAGATGCCAAGTAAAACCGCCTCCAACGATCAAGAAGAGGGCGATTCCTGCGGCCATGAAGACGGGTGCAGCACCCTTCTTCTTGATGTGACGGATGCCTTGCTTAATCATGGATGGCTTGCGAGCAGAAATAGGCTTACCTTCAATAAGGCAGCGAATATCTTGAGCGAGCATCCCGGCGGATTGATAGCGATCGTTAGGTTGTTTTTCGAGGGCCTTCAAGCAAACTCGCTGAATCTCCTCCGTCAACTGCGGTTTGATCTTGATGGGAGGAATCGGATCTTCGTGGATGATCTTACGGAACAACTCAACGGAGGTCTTCCCCGTGAAGGGCAAGCGGCCCGTGATCATTTCATACATCATGACACCGAGGGCGTAGACGTCCGCACGCTTATCGACGTCTTTCGATTGCCCGGATGCTTGTTCGGGAGAGAGATAATAGGGAGTTCCAACAACGGCCCCAGTTTTAGTGAGGACAGAGACGTGGTCTGCGGTTTTCGCGAGACCAAAGTCGGTGAGCTTAGGGACCATCTTCGAGGTCACGAGAATATTGGCCGGCTTCAAGTCGCGGTGAACAACCCCCTCCGAGTGAGCGTAATCCGTCGCACGGCAGATCTTTTCGAGGATCTCCATCACAATTTCGAGGTCGAGCTCTTCTTTTAAGCGGTCATCGAGCGGCTTACCGTCGACATATTCCATGGTGAAGAAGTAAAATTCGTCTACCTTACCGGCGTCGAGAATGCGAACGATGTTGTCGTGAATGAGTTTTCTGTGGGCGTCAATTTCTCTTTGAAAGCGCTTAAGACGTTTTGGATTTTGAGAGACGCTCTCAAGCATGACCTTCAGCGCACACTTCTCACCAGTCTCCCGCTTTGTCGCGAGATAGACCACGCCCATTCCACCGCGCGCAATCTCACGCTCGATTTCGTATTCTCCAAAACTCTCAGGACAGGAGTCGCCGCCGGGGGCTGCGTCTCCCATGGGCGTCCCTGGATCAAAGTCAGCGGCGGCTGGACCTGCGCCAAATCCTCCTCCCGGAGAGGGGCTCATCCCAAAGACTGGCGCCGGAGCAGGAGAAGGCCGGGGTGGTCCACCGAAAGAGGCCGTGGATCCATTCACTGGGGGCGCAACAGGGGCCATGAAACCCGAGCTTTGCGGCGCCGCGGCGGCACTGTATCCCGGGGCTCCACCGTATCCGTTGTTTGCTTGTTGACCGCCACCATAGCTACCGTTGACATTCGACCCGTAAGAGCCCGCCAAGCTTCCGCTCACTCCGGGTTGAGGAGGTCGGGGCGGAGCCATGGAGCCGTTCATGGGGTTGGCGCCACCGTTCATGCCGCCGCCGTTGTAGCTCCCCATAGGGTTGGGCGCAACGCCACCAATCGGCGGCACTTCAACTTGCGCGTTACAGCGGCGACAGGGGAAACGTTGAGATTGAGCGGTGGGCTCGACGTAGTAGCAATTGCCGCATTGGGGGCATGCAAAAATCTTCTTTTGTAGGTCGGCGGTGATATCAGCGACTAACTGAGGATTGAGCAATCCTTCGGCGATCAGTTGACGCCCAAGAGAGAGCGCGCCTTGCTGGAAGTTGCCTTTTCTTGAAAAGACACCTCGAAGTTGCTGCTCGGAAACCATTCCTTGCTTCATAAGCAGCTGGCTGAAGACGTATTCTTCGTATTGCTCGCGAAGTTTTTGATGCTCAGAGGTTCCTTGCTGAGGAATCGCACGGCCCTGAGGATTGATGTCGTCGAGGCGAAACTTGCCGCTCTGCATGGAACGGATTTGGCGATTAAAAACGGGGGCCTGATTGGCGCCAAGAGGGTTAAAACCTGCGGGGGAGGGAGTTGGTCGTGGGGGCGGAGGCGCGGGCCGACCAAAGTTGCCGGATGCCATGGGCGCCGGCGCGGCTCCCATGCGACGTTGAACCAGGCTCATGAGAGCGTGGAGTCGCTGGGGAGTGAGATAGCCATGTTGTACGAGAAGCGGCCCTAATCCTTGGCTCGCCGGATTTCGTTGGAGCGCGGACATAGCTTGCTGCAACTGACCTTGCGACAGGACTCGTTGGTGAACGGCTACGTAACCAAGAGCCTTATCCATCTCTGTCAGGCTCATAGGACACCACCAGGCGTGAGAGCGATCATGGTTAAAGCAACACCCTTAAATAGAAGATATACACCTATTAAATATAGCGATCTTCCACAAAGATCGCAGCTTAAACCTCATGGAATCTTTTCTTATTTCCCCCAGAGCCCCCTAACCGCGCAAAACCTGGCCTTGAATGGTCGTCAACCCTTGCCCGTCCTTAAAGACAAATTCTCCTCCGAGGAAGACACTGTCAATACCCTTTGGATAAACGCTCGGTTCTTCATAACGTGCGCAATCTTGTAGCTCATTGAGATCGAGGATGACCAGGTCGGCCTGGCAACCCTTCTCAATGCGACCGAGCTTTTGAAGGCCATAACGATTCGCGGCGGATGAGGTCATTTTCTTCACGGCCTGGCTGAATTCAGGCAAAGACTTTTTCGACGCCTGGCTGAGCACCCTTGCGAAAGTACCGTAGGCCCGAGGGTGCGTATCTTCCGCCATGCCATCGACCTCTGGGACGGCGTCAGAGGCAATGATAGCGTCCGAGCGGCCGCAAAGTTCCTGGACATGGGACTCGTTCATCATGTATCGATAAGCCGCCCAGCCGCCGTTCCCTTCCGGGTCCCTCTCTATAATCTGGGCGGCGCATTCCGCTGGGTCTTGAACGCCCATTTCTTCCGCCAAGCTCGCGAGGTTTTGAGCCCCTGAGCCGCTACGCTCCTCTATGTGACGAGCAAAGACAAGAATGTCGTCAGGCCCCTGACGATCGGCAAACCAGCCGTGGATGCCATGAATAATCGCGGCCCGCTCGGCTGGGTCGGCGAGGCGCTCTAGGAGTCGGCCGTCGCTCTTGTAGATGGACGGGATCATGGCGGCGAGGTAGGTCAATGAACCTTCGTAAGGATAGACATCAAAGCCGAGGTCGAGGCGTCGAGCACCGGATTCCATGAGCGTCATAAGCTCTTCAAATTTCTGCCAGTGTTTGCGTCCTGCAATTTTCAGGTGAGAAATATGAACCCTGACGCCTGTTTGCTCGGCGAGGCGAAAGGCCTCCCGGGTCGCTTCTAAACCATCCTTACCCTCACAACGGCGATGGACGACGAAGGGTTTCCCAGCGTTTTTGGCAGCCTTCGTCACGCTTAAAAGCTCGGCCTCATCGGCGAGGCTATTGGAATGATAAGGTCCCCAAGACAGGCCAAGGGCGCCCTGTTCGAGTGCTCGCTCGACCTCTCTATAAATGAGAAGGGTCTCGTCTTTGCTCGCGGCGCGTCCCTCAACGCGGGGAACAACGCGGGATCGAATGGGGCCATGGCTGGCGAGGATTCCGTAGCGGAGCCCGAGCTTCAGCTTCTCGGCGGCGTCGAGGTGCGCGCCCACGTCCTCGGGACCGATGCCGCAGTTGCCGCCTATCACAGTCGTCACGCCCTGCTTCGCGCAATGAGCCCCCAGCCCATCCCAGCCGAGGCAGAGATCGTAGTGAGTGTGAATGTCAATGATCCCAGGCATGACAACTTTGCCCTGGGCATCTAATCGATCTTTGCATTCAGCATCACCGAGTGATCCAACGGCGGCGATGTGACCGTCGCGAATTCCAATATCTCCTTGAAAGGGTTCGGACCCTAGTCCGTCCATAATGGTCAGCCCGGTGAGGATTCGATCGAACATCCCGACCTACTTTCTAATCTGTTGCGATGAATGGAACAGGATTGGTTAAACTTATCGGCGAAAGTAAGGAAAGCTCTGATATGGAAGCCCAAGGAAAAATCACAAAGTCGCCTCAACGCTACCTCAAAGAGGACCGTTTAAAATCGGCTGGGGACTTCAGCCGCGTCTTCAACGATGGCCTCTGGGGCAGCTCCGATGTCGCCCGGGTTGTCATTTTCAAGCGTGGGGACGACCTCGCATCACGGTTCGGTATGGCGGTCAGCAAAAAATTCGGCAAAGCTCATCAAAGAAATTTGATCAAGCGTCGGATGCGTGAAATTGTACGGCGTAACAAAACGAGCTTACCCCTTGGCTTTGATTGCGTCATCCTGCCCTCTAACCGGACTCCGAATCCAAGTTATATACAGCTTGAAGAGGCCCTCCCCCGTCTGATTCGTAAGACTCTCGGTCGCGTTGACCACAGACAAAAGAAGGATCGAAAGCAACATGGACGCAGAAAACGCTAGTTCATCTTCGCCCTTGGAGTACCACGTCGATCCTGATCGCGCCGACGAAATTATGACTCCGCGTTTTGTTCTCTGGATCGCGAATTGGGGCGGGGAATCGTCCGGCGTGTTTGGAAAAATCTTTCAGGGGCTCACCCGAGGAGTGAGCCTGATACTTTTTCCTATAGGATTTATTCTCCGCCTCCCACTCTTGATTCTCATCCAAATTTATAAGCGCTTAGTCTCACCCTTTCTCCCTCCTGCCTGCCGATTTGAGCCTACTTGCTCGGTTTACACCTATCATGCGCTTCAGAGTCACGGCTTCTTAAAAGGCTCATTGCTGGGTTTCTTCAGAATCCTCCGTTGCCAGCCGATGTGCTCTGGTGGATACGATCCGGTCCCTGAGCAAAAAAAGGGGCTCGACTAATATCAATTCCTCGGTATCCTTTGGGCCCTTCTAATGACAGAGGCCGAAAGGTAAACGGGACCTATGCCCGAGAAACTAACACTCTCCATCGTGATTCCCTGCTACAACGAGATGGACACGATCGAAGATTTGCTCACTCGGGTCCTCGATGTGAAACTCGCTCACTGGGAAAAGGAGATCATCGTTGTCGACGATGGTTCCAAGGACGGGACTCGTGACAAACTCAAGGAGCTGGAGCCCAAGCTTGGACAGTTGATTTTTCACGAGAAGAACACTGGTAAGGGAGGCGCCCTCAAGACAGGGATCGCGGCCGCGACCGGCGACTTTATCATCATTCAAGATGCCGACCTTGAGTATGATCCCGACGAATACGAACTCGTTCTTGCGCCCATCGAAAAAGGCCGAGCAGATGTCGTCTACGGCTCACGGTTTCTCGGCACCGGTGCCCACAGAGTGCTTTTCTTTTGGCACTCGATTGGCAACATGGTGCTCACACAGTTCTCCAATATGTTCTCCAACCTCAACCTGACGGATATGGAGACTTGCTACAAGGTCTTCCGCGCCGACCTTATTAAGTCGTTGACCCTCGAGCAAAACCGCTTCGGCTTCGAGCCCGAGGTTACGATTAAGCTGGCCCGCATGCGCGGCATTCGCTTCTATGAGGTCGGAATTTCTTACTACGGTCGCACCTACGACGAAGGTAAGAAGATTGGTTGGAAAGACGGGATAAGCGCGATCTGGTGCATTTTGAAATACGGCCTGTTCTGCCCAAAGACTCCAGTCTTAGCATTGCCAGACGGGCTCACGGACAAGATTACAGCCTGTAAAGCTCCAAAATCAGAGGCTCCAAAATCGGAGGCTCCCGGTTCAGAGACACTGCAGGCAGAGACTCCGGAGCCAGCGACTGCAACCCCAGAGACTCCTCAAGCAAGCTAGCATCCGTCTTTTGTGATATTTTGCGACCTGTCCTGCAAGCCTGAAACGAAGAGGATTTAGCATGAAATTGTTACGAATTGCCCTCGTACTCTGTGCCTTCACGATCACTCCTAGCCTAGCCTGGGCCCAAGAGAGCGAGAGCTCTGTTGAAGATGTCCCAAGCGTTGGTGATGATAGTAAATACGAGGAAGAGAGCGACGAGTTCAGTCGGAAGACGCTCTCGATAGGCTTCAAACTTAGTGTTTGGGCCGCCGACCTCAAAGCGAAGGTCAAGGCTCCCCGTGTCCTTGGCGGCACCAACCTCCTGCTGGGTAACAGCGTCGACTTTGAGGGCGACCTGAACCTCGATCAGACCATCGGAATTGGCTCTGGCGAGTTCTTTATCACGAGCCGGTTCTTCTCTCTCTACGTTGACTACTTCAGTTTTAATGAAGAGGCTGACACAACCCTCGATTTGAGCTTGGCTTTTGCTGGCTTTGTTTTCAACGCAGGGGTCCCGGTAAAGAGCCAATTTGAAGTGGCCTCAGCCGCCGTCAAAGCCATTATCATGCCTGTGTCCCTTGAGACCTTCGAGCTGGGAATCATTGTTGGTGCGCGTTACTTTAGGGCTCGGGGTGAAATCCGGAGCGTCGGCCCTATCCCCGTGGAGGCGTCCGATTCTTTCGAGGCTCCCATCCCATTTGTGGGCTTACGAGCACGAATCTTTGTCGGTCCCATCGAAATCTACGGCTCCTTTCAAGGTCTTTCGCTGAGCTATAAGCCCCCTGGAGATGACACTCGATACGATGCGACCTACCTCGAATATGAGCTCGGGGCCGCCCTAAACATCGGAGACAACATTGCCATTTACGGTGGTCTTCGCGGTTTGATTATCGAGGTCGATGAAGTCGAAGACGATGGTCTCACTGTGAGCAACGAGCGGAAGAACGAGTACGAGCTCTCCCTCACAGGGGTCACCCTCGGAGTTCGCGTCCGCTTCTAAGCAAGCACGGCAGTCAACGATTGTTAAGCTCGGTTTTCCTCCATGGATCTCCGAGCTTTTCTAATTTGTCGGCTCTATATAGCGATGAAGGTCGTGCAAAGGCGCGAAAACCCAAGCTCTCAAAAATCAGAGAGCAGACGTCCGATATCTGAAATATCCGCCATATATCCGACAAAATGAGCGTCACTGATAAATCGGGAAACTGGACAAGCGACTGGAGGTCAATAAAATCAGGGATCTAAAATAAGCACGCGGGTTTGGCACTGCCATTGCAACTATTGCTCAGCCTGCGCAGGGACCGTGATATGCCCGGACCCACTTTGCGCGTCAAGTTTCTCTCTTTTTGGAGCCCGCTATGAATCGCGCCCTTATTGCTCTCAGTAGTCTCGCCCTCATGACTCTCACCGCCTGCGGTAGCAGCGGCGACTCAGGCCGGAGCTTTGCCCGCAACACACCCGCCGCTCAAATGTCTTTCCAAAACGTCAACGCCATGCAAGATGCTCGCGCTTTCCACACCGCGACACTCCTAAACGACGGACGGGTCCTCGTCGTCGGCGGAAAGACCCAAAACGACGTCACTCCAAGCGCCGAGATCTTCGACCCAAGCACCGGCGACTGGACTGCCGTTGGGAGCCTCAGCACACCTCGCATGAATCACGCCGCCACACTTCTCCCAAGCGGCGACGTCCTTATCATTGGTGGACAGAGCGACCAGAACTCACAAAACGCGCTCTCAAGCACTGAAGTCTTCG
>JARGOJ010000401.1 GCA_029210225.1 Planctomycetota bacterium | reverse complement strand
AGGCACTGTTCTTAATTCCTTAATCGATCGCGCTAAAGAATCATCCCCGCAAAAGACAAAGCCAACCCGCAAGCCACCCGCCGCAAAGGCTTTGGACAAACCAGAGAAGACAAGGCACTGCTCTTTCAACCCCGGTTTTTCCAAATGCAATAAGGACGTGACCCGGGTCTTCTCGGAATCTAAGGGCAAGAGGCCAAAGATCTCATCGCAGAGAACAGTGGTCTTATGCTCCAGGGCATAATCGGCAATCTCATTCAATAGCGCCTCGGGATAACTAATCCCCGCCGGATTCGAAGGATTATTGAGCCAAAGAATATCTAAAGGCTCAACCTCGTCTAAGACCTCCCTGGTCATCAGCCAGGAATCCTCAGAGCGCGTCTCTAAAATGACCGGTTCCAAGCCCGCTTGTTGGAAGACAGGCAAGATGTACCCATAGTGAGCCCTGGGAACTCCAATTCTCAAAGGTCTCTTAGAGCGTCGCGCCAAGGCCAGGCAGCTCTCATAAATGAGCGGGAAGGCCCCCGCCCCGAGCACGATAGACTCAGGCGTCAGGTCGTAACCAAGCAGTTCTTTCGCAGTAAAAACTAAGGTCTCCTGAAGGTCGTCCTCGGAGACATCGGTCAATAGATTCGTAAAGCCAAGCAAAATTCCCTTCACTAACTCATCGGGAATTGGCAGTTCATTCTCACCGTAATCCAGGCGAATCACTTTCTTATGCTTGATCCGGCACTTTGGCCCAGGCTTAAACGCCGGGAGCGCAAGAATATCCTTCATCCGCGTTGATAAATTGGGCAAGGCTCCTTGGAAATAAGGAGTCCCTCGGGCGCGCTCGTCCGGGCGAGCCAATTGAAAGGATAAAACGTCCTCGAAGAGCTGGCAGTAATAGCTCTCTGTTAAAGTGCCGTTCCTTGAATAACTCGATTCCGCAAAACCCACCAAGCCCTCAAGCAGCTCCTCCCAGGCCCCCAATAAGATTACAGGTTGGAGATCGGGGTAAACACGATTGCGAATCAAACCCACGACAATGAGAAAACCCCGGCCTAATCCGCGCCGCGCCGAATACTCCAATAAACGATTCGACGGGGCCCTCGATGAGATATCAAAGTCGTCGCTGCCATCGACGATTAAAGCGACTCCCCGATCAGCGCAACGTCGCGCCAAATCATCTAGCTCGGCGCCATAACCTCCGGCGCTAGGATTCAAAGACACCAAGACAAACTTAGGGAGCAGCACTTCAACCAGTCGATTGATGTCGGCCAAATCATCATTGGCGATCACTGGCTTTAGTCCAGCCTTTTTGAAGACCGAGCCAAAGACAGTATTCATAGACCGGCTGATAAGTACCGTCGCCCCAGGATCGCAGAGCGTCGTTAGCAAACCCTCCACCAAGACTTCTCTATTGGGGGCGATAAAGACACGCTCCCCGGGACCATCAGGGTGCGCCCCGAGGTCGAGATCGTGGTAATGGCGGACATAGTTCGCCACTAAGTGCCTCAGCCGACGGCTTCCAGCTTCGTGACTATAAGGAACAACCCGGGCGCTCCCCGATTCGGGAAGGGCCGGTTCAATAAGCCCTTGCGACCAGGATCGCTGGCGAGCAACGGCCTTCTTATCGCAAAAGTGTCGGGCTAGGGGCCTGAGAAAGCTCAGCTGCTCCGCGCTCAGCGCTGAGAGATCGAGGCGCCTCAAGAAGGACTCGTAGCCAAGGGAGTCGCGAATCGTGGTCATGAAAGGCTTCAGGTCGCGCTCGAAGAGCAAGGTCGCCTCAATAACAAGGATGTCGTGCCACACCGCACGCCCCGCCCGAATAAGGCTCTGGGCGGTGGCGGCGGGGATGGGCATGCGACTGTGACGGTCGACATAAAACTCGAAGCGGTTCCCGGTGAGGGCTTCAAGCTCGACTAAGCTCTGAATATCGGTGTCGGACGCTTGGGGAACCCGGCGTTGCCAGAGCGTGTGATCTTCGAAGCCTCGGCGACCGAACATTCCGTTGATTGTTTCAAGACCTGGGCGTGTCGCCACGTTCAAAATAACTTTGCCGCCAAAGTTCAGCACATCAATCGACTCTTCGAGGGCTCTGGCTAACAGGCCCAGGCCAAAGCGATCTTCTTCAACGCCCTGGCGCGCAAAGTAGTTGCTCAAATCGTGAAGTCGTTGATCCTCGCTCTCTTCTCGAATGTCCGTGAGGTCTTCTTCGGTGGAGAGCACCTGGGGGATGCAACCGACGATCAAGTCGGCTTTTTGGCCTCTTGCTTTGATGGGGCTCAGGAGGTCGGCTTGCTCGGCTGAGAAAGAATCGCAGAGTAGGCGGCCCTGTTCGTTGGGGCGCGGGGTGCCGTCTTCGTTATAGCTGTTCAGGGTCGCGTTAATGCGGGCGACTTGGGCGGCTTCGGGGTTGAGATCGAGCCCTGTAATGTGTTCCAGGGGCGTGTGGCGAAGGAGTGCTAAGGAGACGAGGCCGCTTCCGGTTCCGAGTTCGATGGCTCGGACCCCAAGGTAATCTTCTCTTGGGCGCCTTAGCAGTCCTTCTAGAAAGGTGTAACTCCATTCTTCTGGGGAGAAGACGGAGGGGGTGAGGAGGAGGTCTAGGTGGTCGATGACGGCGGCGGTTTCGAGCTTGAAGCGGAGGATTTTGAGGGTAAAGGAGTCTTTTCGGTTTTCCTCGCTGATGCGGCGGATCTCTGCGCAGAGATGGAGCCAATGGGGGCGTTGCTCTGGGTCGCTGAGACCATCTTCAAGCTTCGATAGGGACAGGCGTCGCTGTTCGGCGTTCATGTCGCAGGAGGACAAAAAAGCGATGGCTTGTTCGCGGATAGCGTTCATAAATCTCTCACGCTCATTCTGGCTCATGGCTAATTCTGGCAGTGTTGCCCTGGGAAGGACAAGTCGCGTTTTTTTTGAATTGTGCGCGTCAGGCGTCTCACATTCAAGGCGAAGAATCATTTAAGATTTTGTAAAAGGAGGGGTGATCCATACACCTCGCCTCAAATGTGATTTCGAGATTGAAAAGGAGACGGCGATCATGCGCTACGTTCTAAAGCAGAAGCTTATTGCCCTGGGCGACGATTATGTGGTCAAAAATGAGCAGGGAGAGCAGGTTTACTACATCGACGCGGCGAAGTTCAGCATCGGCGACAAGCTGGCTATTTTGGACTCTGCCAAGAATGAAGTGGCCTTCATCAAGTCGAAACTGCTCTCTTGGGGTCCGAAGTATTTGATTTATCGTGATAACGCCCACTACGCGACCATCAAAAAGAAATGGAGCTTCTGGGGCTTAAAGATCAAAATAGACATCCCTGGTCCTGACGATTTGATCGCGAAAGGCAAAATCGCCAAGCGAGAATACAAATTAATGCGACATGGCAAGCTGGTGGCCAAAGTATCTAAAGGCTGGTTCAACAAGTCAGGAAGTTATGGCGTGGATATCAACGAAGGAGAGGATGATGTTTTAATTTTAGCAAGTGTTGTCGCGATTGAACTTTTAGTGGAAAAACTTGGCAAGGGTGATGATAACGAGGCTTAAATCGGCACAAAGTCTCTTTTTATATGTCACTCAGGCAGTTTCGTGAATCCTCAACAGTACCACTAAGCTTGTTAAATTAGTCAAAATAAACTGGAGAACCGTGGCAACTGTGTAAAAAGCTGAAGCTTTTGCCGGTTTTTCTCGTGCAATAATTACGGAAATCCTTATAGTGCGCCTCCTTACATAGTTCCCGCATAGAAAAGCAGTTCTTGTTGAAACAGAGCGAGCGGCGATTGTTAAGAGCTGAGTGAGAGCATGAAGCTAAGGTTTCTGTCCTCGACAAACTCTCTAACAACAATTACCAAACGCCCATGCAATTCACAAAGGCGCGGGTCGTGATCATTGAAGAGGTTCGAGCGGAGCATTAACAACTTAAGTTAACCCACTCAATAATGTCCTCTCCAGCAGAATCACCGAGCACCTTTATCGGGCAGGAACTAGTTACAAGTCTTTATATATCAAGACTTCATCAATCTATCAGCGGAAGCTATGGTTCTCAATTTATGGATACTGAAACAGAAATTGCTACAGAAGTAGAAACGACGATCGAAGCCCCAATCGAAGCAAAGATCGAAGCTCCAATCGAAGCGAAGATCGAAACCCCAACCGAAGCGAAGATCGAAACTCCAACCGAAGTAAAGATCGAAGCTCCAACCGAAGTGAAGATCGAGAAAAAGAAGAAGAAAAAGAAGAAGAAGAAGATCGAAGCTCCAGCGGAAGCAAAAGTCGAAGCGCCTGCCGAAGAAGTCGAAACGCCAGCCGAAGTCACTCCTCCCGAGTCGGGCTTTGCTCCCTTTAATCTCCCCGAGCCCATCATGAGAGCTTTGGAAGTCCAGAAATACGAGAAGCCCACCCCCATTCAAGAGCGGACCATCGTCCCCTTAATGCAAGGTCGGGATGTCCTTGGACAAGCCCAAACAGGAACAGGTAAAACAGCCGCGTTTGCCCTCCCATTGCTTTCTCGCCTCGACTTTGACGAGACCGCTCCTCAGGTCCTCGTGCTCGCTCCAACTCGTGAGCTTGCCATTCAAGTCTCTAAGGCTTTCAAAGACTACGCTCGCTTTATGAAGGGCTTTCGCGTTCAAGCGATTTACGGCGGACAAGATTACGACCCTCAGCTTCGTGGTTTAAGACGCAATCCTCAGGTCGTCGTTGGAACCCCAGGCCGGGTTATGGACCACATTCGTCGCGGAACCTTAAAGGTCGACGCACTCAGAGCTATGGTCCTCGACGAAGCCGACGAAATGCTTCACATGGGCTTCTTAGAGGATGTCCAGTGGATCCTTGAGCAAGCTCCTGAAGACCGCCAGCTCGCGCTCTTCTCAGCCACAATGCCCGAAGCCATTCGTCGCGTTGCCAACGACCACCTCACCGACCCTGAGCAAGTGCTCATGAAGGTTCGCACCACCGTTGCCGAAACAATCACTCAAAGCTTCTGGCTTGGAAACTGGCGCGATAAGCTCGACATTCTCCTCAGGCTCTTAGAGGGTGAGCCTTACGAGTCTATGATCCTCTTCACCAAGACAAAGATCAGCGCTGTTGAATTGTCGGAAGAGTTGAAGCAACGCGGTTACGCCTGCGCTTTCCTCAACGGAGACTTGCCTCAGAGACAACGGGAAGCCATCGTCAAGAAGCTCAAGGACGGCGACATTGACCTCCTCGTCGCCACGGACGTCGCCGCTCGCGGCCTCGATATCCGCCGCTTGAGCCACGTGATCAATTTCGATGCGCCTCACAACGTCGAAGCTTACATCCACAGAATTGGCCGTGTTGGCCGCGCTGGACGCGAAGGTAAGGCCATGCTCTTCCTCTCTCCTCGCGACCGCTACCTGCTCCGCGACATTGAGCGCGCCACAAGAACAAAGATGACTCCTCTTGAGCTCCCCTCAATTGATCTCATCAATGAGAAGCGCGTCAGCACTTTGGTTGGCAAGATCACAAAGACTCTCAAAAAGGACAACCTAGACGTCTACACAAAGCTTCTAGAGAAGTATGTGGAAGAGAACGAAGAGGTTGAGCCGTTGAAAATCGCAGCCGCCCTCGCGAGCTTGCTGCAGGGAGACGAGCCCTTCTTATTGACTGAGCAGAAAGCTCGTCGCCAGCGTGAGCGCAATAGAGACGTCAAGTTCGAGCCTAAAATGGAGCGTCGCAAAGGTAAAGAGCGCTCGAAGCGCGGAGACACGGCTCTCGAAGAGGGTATGGAGCGCTTCCGCTTAGCTGTTGGCCGGAATCATGGCGTAAAGGTCGGCAACATTGTCGGCGCGATCGCAAACGAAGCCGGTCTTGAGAGCAAGTATATTGGACGCATCAATATCTTCAGCGATTACAGCACCGTCGACCTCCCCGAAGGCATGCCCAACAATGTCTTCCAAGCTCTAAAGAACGCTTGGGTCTCTGGCAAACAATTGCGCATCGCCAAGTTTGTTCCTGGCGCCGCTCAGAACGATGGTGGCGGCCATAGCAAGCGCCCCAAGAAGAGCTTCAACCGTTCTCGCAAGCCCGTTAAGAGCGGAGCCTCAGCCTAATTCCTCACTGCGAGACCTATATGTTCATGAAACCGAGTCTTTCAAGAGGCTCGGTTTTTTTATGCACTCATGCCATGACCAAGTCACAGCGCTGTTTTTCTCAGCTCAGAACACTAGAGCCCTAAAAGAATCCGTAGGACAGTCTCACTCACTTTTGGCGCGAGGTATTCGGGCGGAGGTGTCCAGTCGGGCTCTCCGGCGACAACAGTTCGAACACTGCGAATAATGGCGTCAAAGTCAGCTCCAGCGAGGATATTACTGCCGCACTCAATTGTTTCAGGGCGCTCTGTGACGTCTCGAAGAGTCACATTGGGAACCTGCATGAGGCAGCATTCTTCTTGAACAGTGCCGCTATCACTGAGCACACAGAAGGCGTTCTTCTCAAGGTGAACAAAATCACAAAAGCCAAAGGGCTCCATGAACGTGATCGCTGAATCGTCTGGAGAGAGCCCGAAAGCCAGCATACGGTCTCGGGTTCGCGGATGGAGACTGCAGATAATTGGCAGCTGATACTCTTCGTGGAGCTTCTCAAGGGCGAGGGTCATGCTGCGCAGGCGGCTTTCAACGTCAACATTTTCCTGGCGATGCATGGTGACAAGGAAGTATTTCTTCTTCTCTACTCCCAAGGTTTTGAGAACGGTCGAGGCATCAACTTTACTCTCGTTGTGGGCCATGACCTCGCCAATGGGGTTGCCAGTCACAAAGACTCTATTGGAGGCAAAGCCTTCGCGAATGAGATTCGCGCGGCTTCTTTCGGTGTAGGGCATAAGAATGTCGCTGCAATGATCGATCACCCTCCGATTCACTTCTTCTGGAACCCGATCGTCAAAACAGCGATTTCCGGCCTCCATGTGATAAATGGGGAGCGCCATACGCTTCGCAATGAAAGCAGACAGCGCGCTATTCGTGTCGCCGAGAATAAGCAAGCGATCGGGTTGAACGTCGCGAATGACTTTCTCACAACCTGTAAGGATGTTCCCGATTTGCGCCCCCGGTGAGGCGGCGCGGACTCCCAAGAAGGCATCAGGCTTTCGCACTTCGAGCTCGTCAAAGAAGATTTGACTCAGCCGATTTGTGTCATTTTGCCCGGTGTGGACCAGAGTGTGTTCACAATGTTTATCGAGCAGGGGAATGATTCGACTTAAGCGAATGATCTCTGGCCGGGTTCCTAAAACAGTTAATATTTTCATCTTAGTAACTCTTCGTCGTCAGAGTTTTCATCGTCAATCATTAAACCGTGGCCTTTGAGAACTCCAGAAAGCTCCTCAAGGCTCATCAAATAGTCCGCAGAGCTATAGGCCTTGTCGAAGGCCGCCTCAATAGGCGCTTCACTGCGAATTTCTGGCAACATAGATTGAATAACGTAATAGCCGTTTCGCTCTTCTGTGAGGGGCGCTTCCACTTCTGAGACCATGATCTCGTGGATTTTCTCTCCTGGTCGAATTCCAATCGTCTTAATTTCAATGTCGCGCTTACCAATCAACGAAGCGGCGATATCTGTCACTCTTGCCGATTTCACTTTCGGCACGAATATCTCTCCAGGTTTTGAGTGCTTAATAGCAGCGAAGACAGTGTCGACAGCTTGTTCGAGTGAGAGTAAGAAGCGGGTCATATCCGAGGTTGTAATAGTGATGGGGCCGCCATTTTGAATTTGTTCGTGAAAGAGTGGAATGACTGAGCCCCTAGAGGCGAGAACATTTCCATA
>JARGOJ010000400.1 GCA_029210225.1 Planctomycetota bacterium | reverse complement strand
CCCTTGCTGGGATGGTGACAGCTAGCGCAGCTCACAGTGCCGTCGGCGCTGAGGCGAGGATCGAAGTAGAGCTGCTTACCAAGTTCGACTTTGGCGCGAGTGAGGGGGTTATTTTCTGGGATGCCCTTCATAACCGACTCTTGCGTGAAGCCGTTGGGGGCGACGGGGTAGTAAGGCTCATGAACCCCGTCCTGGGTCAGGAATTGAGCGATCTCTTTCAAGCTGGCTCGGCGACTGTGTGACTTTTTGGTCTCTCCAGGTCCTGCGGAAACCGCAACAAAAGACCCTATTGTTAAGGCGACGGCGCTAAACAGGACCAGCGCCCGGCCCTGACCAAGTTGAAATCTCACGCGTATTTCCTCCCCGAAAAGCTCTTCTTGAGCTTGGTAAAACAAATCGTATCCAAGGTGATCTTGGCTAAGAGATCAAATCATATATCGCGACGCTTGTGCTTGCCAAGCGCCGACATCTTCGGAGAGGTCAGAAGATTCTCATAGCATCTGGCTGATTGAGCCTTGTTTGAACTTTGGAACGAGGCGCGCCTCGGCAACTTCGTTCAAATTAAAGCCAATCTGTGCGCCGCCTTCTTCAGGATTCATGAAGAAATGGTCGTCGTGCCATCCGAGCAGGGTGCCTTTAAAATTACGCCGCCCGTTCGCCTTGATCTTCAGACGCACCTTGATGGTTTCATCCTTGAAGCGAATAAAATCCTTGGGTCGTGTCAGAAGACGATCCAAGCCAGGAGAGTTAACCTGAATATTGAAAGTGCGTTTATCGAAGCCTGCGGCTTGAAGGCGATCGCGAATATTGCGGGAGACTGTTGAGAGGTCGTTAGCGCTGACCGTCCTGGGCGGATCTCGGTCGATGATAACGGATATTTGACGTCCTCCAGAAACAGCGCAGTGAACCACTTCTAGGGAACTATCATTAAGGGCTTGGGCAACCAAAGTGCGAATTTCTGCCGTGAGCATAGACTCTCCTGATTTTGACAAGCGGACACTCTTCTATGAAACCTAGAAGAAACCCTCGTCTTCTCTGTGGCGCGTCGTGACACTTCCTTCCTTTGGAGCTTTGTCTCCGCAGAAACGAGGTTCTCGATCGCAACCTAGTCCTTGTCTTCACTTATTGTCGACTTGTTGATTCCGTTTCTCTCCTGTATCGGACTACCTTAGACGACCGAAAGCGCTCGCCTCGGCCAAAATATTAAGTATCGATAAAGATCTATGATAGCTCAGAAAAGAACATCGCCAAATGGAAGAATCTCGAAGACATTTTTTTTCACCGAAGAAATCCGAACAAACATCGAACTTTTATCTTCCGCGCCCTCGCAGGATAAGCGCCCCAATCTGACCCAACGAATCCCGAAAATCCTCCTTCAAGGCCGTTGACGACTCTGAATGACCTCGGTAGACTCCGAAGGCAATCCTCGCCTCGAAAGACCCGAAAACTGCATGAGTTCGTTAGTCACACTGTCCATTGAGAATTTTGTCCTTATCAAGCAAGCTCAGATTGAGTTTGCCCCCGGACTGAACATCATCAGCGGTCAAACCGGCGCCGGAAAATCTCTTCTCCTCAAAGCCCTTATGTTCATCCTCGGGGAACGCTTGAACGCCTCTCAGGTGCTCGGCAAAGACGGGAAAAAGGCCTCCGTCGAAGCCTACTTTGAAATCGACAGCGCCCCTCTACGCCGAGACCTTCGAGACCTTGGACTTCCTGAAGATTGGGACGGGGAAGAGCTCATCATCTCACGCTCCATGGACCCGTCAGGGCGGAGTCGAGTGCGCATTGCCGGACGCCTCGCGACCTTGACAACGCTTCGATCTCTCGCCAAGCGCCTCGTCTCAATCTTGTCCCAACACGCCTATCAACAGCTGGTCAAACCTGAGCTTCAAAACCGCGTCCTCGACCACTTTGGACAACACTTTCAAACCTGGACAAAATTCCTCGATCTCCGGGCTCGCGCCAGTCAAATGAAGACAGAGATCGAAGAACTCCACGACCATCAAGTCAGCCAACAAGCCTATCTTCGCCGAGCACGGGACGACTTCGAGGTCCTTGAAAACCTCCAACCTAAAGAAGATGAATACGACGAACTCAACCAAGAGGCCGAAACCCTTCGAAGGGCGGAAGAGCTTCGTGGAACTCTCTTAACCGTATTGAACACCCTCTCGGAAAGACGATCCCATGCGACTCTCCGCCATCTCCGAACGACTCGGAGACCTCAAAGAAGCATCCCGGCGCTTGCGCGTCCCCGCCGAGCAGCTCCCCGAAGAGTATCAACGCCTCTCAGAGCTGGTCGGTGACGATGTTAGCGAACGTATACAAATACTCGAACGGGTCCTCACTCCCGTCTTAAAAGAGCTTTGGCAAGTCGACCAAGAGCTCGCCGCCCAACGACTCAGCTCTGGCTGTCAACTTGAAGAGACTATGCTGCAAAGCCTCGACGACCTTGGCATGGACAAGGCTCGCTTCGAAGTTCGCATGCCTGAGTTCCGAGCACCAAAGAGCTACAAGGATTTCCCTTTACCTCCCATTGGAGGCAGCGCCCAGGTCGAATTCTACCTCGCCGCAAACCCTGGAGACGATCTTCATCCCCTGGGGCGTGTCGCATCCGGAGGCGAGCTTTCTCGCGTGATGCTCGCTCTTCAAAGGCACCTGGGAAAAGCCTTGGACGTCGCACTGTTAGTCTTCGATGAAATCGATCAGAACGTCGGAGGACGCCTCGGGCCCATTATCGGCCGCGAACTCGCGGCCCTTGGCCAAGAACGTCAGGTCCTCGTGATCTCACACCTTCCCCAGGTCGCGGCTTTCGCCGAGAGACATGTCCTCGCCGAAAAACACAGCGACTCCAAACAGGCCGAGACACGCTTCAAAGAAGTCGCCGGAGACGACCGCCTCCGTGAGCTCGCCGCCATGACCCGAGGCACACAGATCACGCCGACCGCTCTCAACGAAGCGAAAGAGCTGTTAGAACAAGCGCGCCTGACTATCCGTGAACAAGTCAGCGCGGAGCTAGCCCGGGTTCAAGCCAACGGCGCCAAATCTTAATCAAAGATCAGATTTCATACTTAGTCGGTCGAATAAATGAAGCGAGGACGGGCTCAATGGCCTGCCCTCGCCTTTTTTCATTTTGGGGATCAAAAGTCAATCAGTTGCTTTCACGGGCCAGGTATTGAAAGCCTGCGATTCCAATCATCGTTCCCAGAGCGGTCAGCCAGTGAATGCTAATGAAAGCGGCCAAGCCAGCCAAAAAGGCCAAGCTCAACATACCGCGAATGATCGAAACGCCCTCGTCCGTCTTCTTAAAGGCGGAAAAGTGAGGAATGAGAAGCAAGAGGCTAAACAGCGCCATGATTCCAAGACCGCTCTTCACATTCTCAAAGAACGACTTGGGAATAGCGCGCATTGTCAATTCAAGTTCGCCGTCTGCCTTCTCAAAGTGAAAAGGCTTTCCGACAATTTCAAAGGGAACCTTCATGGAGAGAAGTCCACTTTGAGCCTCACCATAATTGAATCGGACTTTTGACTTCCCTAACTTGCGAGCATCTAAAAACCCGCTTTGTGATCCTTCAACAGTGTTACTCAAACGGCCACCATGTTGACCGGCGCCAAACTTCGGACCGTTTGTCACTGAGTTGACGCCATTTCTAAAGAGTTGGGCGGCCTGCTCTTCACTCTTCGCTGCGTTCTGTTCTGCATCTGAAGGAGCATATTGCAGGTTGCTCTGGCGCCTTTTGAACTCTTCCTTCACAGCAGATTCCAAGCGCTTTCTATTACTGAAATTATTCGCGCCCTGAAAGTCAACGCCCTGACGAATTTGATTGCGAACTTTGTCATTATCAAGGGCGAACAGAGCCAAGTTCTCCATTTGTGTCTCAGATTGATTCGACAAGCCAACCCACTGCGCTCTCTTGTTCTTCAACACTGCCGGATTGATGTTCCAGTCATTGCTAAAGCTCTGCATGTATTTATTCCCACCCAGAGTCACGTCCTGGCCTTTTTGAACTTGAGTTTGAACCCGTCCTTGTCGGCGTTTGTTCACCCGCGTCCGGCGTTGTTTCTGGACGCGAGCCTTCAGGGCTCCCCATTCCTGTTCCAGCTTCTGAAGCTTGATGCCGTTGTCAGCGAGGGATTGTTTTTGTTGCCCGGAAAGCTTGCCGCTCTTGGCTTCGCCCATCCAATAGCCTTGCTTTAACTTTGCATTGCTAAGAACAGAATCAATCACGACCAGATTTCCTTCCAGGTTGTCGTCGAAGATTTGCGCCGATTGACCGTCTTTGGTCGCGACGTTTGACAGCTGCGCGACTTCTTGAATGCTTCGCTCCAAAACTCTCGTCTGCTGCTGAGCTTCCAGAGTTGGGTTCATATTCGTCTTCAGCTGGGAGTAATCGAACTCCTCAGGCATATAGACCGACCAGAAGCTCTGCTTGGGAGCGAGACCCTCCGTGACGACCTTGGGAGTCTTCGGCTGGAATTTTGACATGAAGCCCAATTCACTTCCCAAGTGGGTCTTGTAAATGACCTCAACGTCAAAGGCGAGGTCGGCCTCAACCCGCTTCGGTAAAGGCAGTAGCAGCTCGCCCGTTTTGCTTTGGAAGACACGCTTCGCCTTTCCAGCGACCCTCAAGCTCCAAACAGTGGCCTTATCAGGCAATTGCAGGGCTAGGAATTGCAAACGGCGATTCTGAACGCGATATCGGGCGCGGTGGTGAACTCGACCATCTTTGTAAACAACGCTGGTCAAACGGACCCAGTGAATAACAGCCTTAGGACCCTGACCAACACGAACTTTTTTCAATTTGTAAATGAGCGACCAGTCCGTCACGCCCTTTTGCATTTGCTGAACTTTGTAGGCAGCAATGAATGAGAACGGGGTGCGTCCTGGCGGTAACGCGGGAACATTCGCGGCATTGACCTGCCCAACGTCCTTTGAGCTCTCTAAGACAAGCTCATCGTTCACCTTCGCGTTCTTCTCAACGAGAATGTATCCCCGGCTCCGCTCGACATTCGTCATGACCAACTCCGGGAAGTTAATCAAGCCATCTTTACCGGCAAGCTCTTCGAGGACAAAAGTCATCTCGTAGAGACCACGGACTGCGCTCTGTAATTCAATGCGATATTCCTTTACATCTTTCCCGGCGAACTTCAAATCTCTCACAATAACTTCCCTGCGATTGGGAGCGTTGATCTCAATTCGATTGCTAAATCGGCTGGGAAGAAGAAAAGAAAAGCTCTTCGAGCCGCTGCGTTCAATCTCATAGGCGAGGTGAACACGATAGCGCACGACCTCATGGAAGACCTGGGCGTGCATTGTAAACGCGCCCTTGACCACAGGAGCTAAACGGCTCACTTCGACCCGGCCATAACGCTCCTGGCTTCGAATCGTGTATGCCAAGCGAGGCGTACCCTTGCAAGAAGAAGTGAGCCAGTGGCGCTCTTGGCTGACGTCAACCGGGTCCCAACCTTGCAATTCTCCAATTGGCTGAAGATTAATTCCATCCTCCTTGACCGCCAAGACCACGGAGCCGGTCATCGATCTGGGACGGACAATTCTCAAGCTTGGATTTCGTTCGAGAACAGCGGGGCGGATATCCGGGACTGTCAACTGATACTTCTCTCCGCGAACCGGTCTTGAGAGGACCAGATTCACACTGAATCGACCGGCTAATCCCTTTTTGAGGTTACAGAGCACATATTTCTGTCGGTCAATGGTTTCCTCGCGCCAATCTCCGACAGCACCAATATTGGTGAGGGATACTCCCTTGCAATTCATTTCATTGGGAATGGCAAAGGCCAATTCGTGGGCCCGGCCTTTCGTCATAGTGAAATCAATTTTAGCCTGCCACTTATATTCTTCACGGGAGACGACTCCAAAGACTCGTGAGCGCGCCTTCATGACAGTCGCTTCATGGACGAAATCAATGTTCAATCCCGTCGGGCGGCTTCCGTATCGGTACGCGCGGTCAACGCTGCGCCCCGGCAACTTCGTGAGCAAGCGTTCCAATCCACGAGCCTGGCTTGGAGGCATTTGAAAGAATGACCCGCTGCTCTTAATACGAATCTTTAAGCCTTCGGCTGGAGACAGCGCCACAACACCGAACTCACGCTTGACTCCCAAGCTAACAATTTCAGGGAGGACAACGCTCTTCGCGTTCTCTTTGAGCAATGACTCAGCTTCAATGAAGAAGTTAATCTTGCCGCTTCTAGGAGAGCGAAGAAACAATTCGAGGACTCGTTTTTTACTCTGCGCATCAAAGCGCGTTTGCCATTCTCTAAGTCCAATTCCAACGACTTGGACAATAGACATACCCTTTGGAATTTCAAAGCGGAAGCCTTCCCAACCGGACCCCACAATATCTAGGGTTACACTCGAAAAGACTCGAATGACTCCTCTATCCAAAGCAAACAAGCTCACGTTTCGCGCAGAGGCATCGGAGGATCCTGTCAGGCTGAGGACCTCTGGGGGTGTCACTGCAATTTGAACCGCTTCTCTTTGGCCAATAAAGGCTCGAACAATTCTCTCATTGCCGACGATTCTCTCCGACTGCCCGCCTTTCTTGAGGTTGATCAGGATTCTATTTTTGAGGTCCTTGGTCTTCAGAATGAACTCTGAAGCATCAACTGGGATTGGACTGAAGACAAAGCCGGACGCCCTCTTCGCGACAACCGCACGAATTGACACTTTGTATTGACCAGGGTCTTCGAAGATCAATGATAACTGTCCGTCTCTCTGCTTTAGGCGAGGCTTCACGGCATTTTTACCGCCAGTAATTTGGACCGCGTCTTTTTGATCGAAACGAACAGCAACCCCATCGAGGCCAAGTGGAACCTCAACCCATCGGGCGTAGACATTCAGCGATAAATGAACGTCAAGGTCGAGGCGAGCGCCTTCGAGGCTCGCATCATATTTGACCGCGCCCACCGTGTATTGAGCAGGAAGGACTACTTTCGTGGCCGCGATTGGCTTCGGAAAGGCCTTCTTCATCAATTCATTGAAGAGCTTCTTAGGAACAAAAACTCGGTCCTGGGTCTCCATTGTTTTTGCGTTATAAGGCACAAAAACCTTGGGAGTCAGCTTCTTCTCATCGGACTGAGCTCTCGCTTCACCGTTGCCGCCAAGAATGAGCGCAAACAAGACCAAAGACGCAACGACGCGAATCTCCGGACGGGCCGTCAATGATTTAGCTCGGGCCACAGACAGCCTCTTCATGACAAAGAGAAAGCCGTGTATCAATCCGGCCAATCCGAAGCCTGTAATCACGCCATTGCTCGCGGCAACAAAAGTGACGTTGGTGAAGGTCAAAGATAAAGCCGTTCCCGCGACAGTCACGAAGAGCAGGAGTCCGACGTAATTGAATCGGTCCCATTTAAGAGGAATGACCAAGGCCGCTAAAAAGCCAAGGACCACTGAGAACAAGGCCAATCCGCGATAACTGCTCTCCTTGAGCATGCTGAAATCAACCCAGGCTTCGCCGCCGGGCCTTGACATGGTGTAAACCCGGCCAACAGCTGGCATTTGAAAGACTAAAGAGCGCAAGCCATCTCGCGGACCTTCCTCGAAATCGAGGAGCCGGGAATTGTCTTTGCCGCGAGGTTTTTGGTCTTCTTCAACGGACTTGTCCACAAAAGGTTGGTTGACCTTTGGAGCTGAGGTCCCAGGGACAAGCTCTGCGGCTCTTGTCATTCCGTCCATGGCGTCCTCACTGGGCATCGTCTTACTCGGATCTTTGCTCGGTTCGTTCATGCCGCCGCG
>JARGOJ010000399.1 GCA_029210225.1 Planctomycetota bacterium | reverse complement strand
CGGCGGAGGCGCCGTCGGTGATCTGTGAGGACGCGCCGGCGCTAATGACACCGTCAGCTTGGAAACAAGGACGCAGCGATTTCATCTTCGCGAGGTCGGGATTCTTCCTTGGACCTTCGTCCTCTTTCAATTTGTCGGGACCCACAGGGATGATTTCCCGGTCGAAGAAGCCTTCAACCATGGCGTGGCCAGCCTTGCGATGACTCTCATAAGAGAATTGATCGATCTCTTCCCGAGTCACGTCATAGCGTTGCGCAACAAGCTCTGCAGAGTTGCCTTGGGGAATAAGCTCATAGCGCTCGCTAATGTTCTCGTTGAATGACCCGACGTCAGAGCCCATCGGTGTCCGTGACATGCTCTCCATGCCGCAGCCAACGGTGAGGTCTGCCTGGCCTGATTGAACTTCCATAGCTGCGAATGTGACGGCTTGTTGACCAGAACCGCAGAGGCGATTGACGGAGGTTCCAGGGACGCTCATAGGCCACCCTGCGGCGAGAACAGCTTGGCGAATAATATTGACGCCTTGTTCTCCAGTCTGCGTGACACAACCGCCGACGACATCTTCGACGTCCTTAGGATTGATTTTGTTTCTCTCAACCAGAGCCGACAAACATTCTGCGAGTAGTTGGTCGCCTCGAATGCTTGCGAACTGGCCACCGTTTTTGCCCATTGCGGTGCGAACGGCATCCAAAATATATGCGTCTGTCATTTCGGTCTCCTCATCATCAAAATCAGTTCGAGGCATCGGACTTATCCAAAGCTGCCTCGATTATCAAAGTCTGCAATGCTTTCTGCATTCATGCCAAGTATATCGTTTAGGACGGAGTTACGATCCGACCCAGGGCTCCGTGAGAGTTTATCCGAACTCGACGGGCGTTGTCCGTTAAAACGCCAGGGAGCTTTTGGTCGTCGCGCTCCAAGCATCCCCAAAGCGGCGGCTTGAGGGCTCTCCAGAGCTTCTTCCAAGCTTAAGACGGGGCCTACACAAGCGTCCTTCTCTAACAGCGCGAGCCACTCCCCAGAGTCACGTGTAAGGAAGAGCTCGATGAGCTCAGGAACAAGCGTCTCGTCAAAGTGGCGGTTGGTCCATTCATCCTTGCCGACCGCTGCGCAGAACTTGAACCAGAACTTTGGTTCGAGCGGTCCGAAGGTGAGCCAACGATCGTCTTTCGCTTTGTAAAGCCGATAGCTCGGGAGGGCGCCAGAGAGCAACATTTGACCGGGAACAAGTTTTTCCCCGGCCATGACCATACCCAGATAAACAGAGACCATAGAGAGCGCAGACTCAAACATCGAAGTCGTAACGACGCTACCATGACCCGTCTTCTCAGCGCGATATAGAGCCGCGAGCACCGCGATGCAGAATTGCATTGCGCCAGCCATGTCGGCGATTTGGACACCCGCTTGGACCGGTTCTTTTTTCTCGTCATCGACGTTGAGGCTCATCAATCCGGAGTAGCCAAGGTAGTTTGTATCGTGGCCTGGAATATCTCGGAGGGGGCCTCCGTCTCCGTATCCTGACAGTGAAGCAATGATCAGTCGGGGATTGCGGGCGTGAAGGGCTTCCGCGCTCGCACCAAGGCGTGCGAGGACGCCGGGTCTGAAGCCCTCTAGGAGGATGTCCGCTTTTTCAGCGAGGGCGAAGAGTAGCTCAAGCCCCGCGTCGTTTTTTAGGTCGAGGGCGACCGACTCTTTGCCTTCATGGAGGGCCGCGAAAAAAGCGCCGACTCCGTCTATGTGAGGAGGGAGAAATCGAGTTGTGTCGCCTCGATGGCTTTCAATTTTGACAACGCGAGCCCCAAGATCGGCGAGCAATTGGCTTGCGTAAGGTCCTGGGAGATAAGTTGTTAGGTCGAGGACAAGAATGCCTTCAAGAGGTTTCATGACGCGTTGCTCCATAGAAGAGCGAACGACTCTATCGCACGCTGGGTCACCCGTCAATGTTCGTGCTGTATCCGCCTTAGACTCTTCCTTCGTCAAGAAATCCTCTTGAACCAGGATTGTTAAAGTTGGCTAAGCTGTCGGATCTCTTCTTTCATCTTGGCAAGGAATCGCTAGAATTCCGCCTAAACAATGAACGAAGCCATCTAATAGAGAATGGCGTACGGATGTAAGTACATAAGAAAGGGATTGCCATGTCAGAGGGAACACCAACTCGCCCCGCATTAACGACACTCAGTGAAGACGAAGAAGACTTCCGTGAAGTGATCCGCAACTTTGCCGAAGAGGTTCTCCGTCCCCGAGTCGAGGAGATGGACCGGAACGCGAAAATGGATCCTGAGGTCATCGAGGCACTCTTCGAGAATGGCCTTATGGGCATTGAGATCCCCGAAGAATATGAAGGCCAGGGTGGAACCTTTTTCATGGCAGCGCTCGCTGTTGAAGAATTAGCTCGTGTTGATCCTTCGGTTGCTGTGCTCCAAGATGTGCAAAATACTCTGGTCAACAACATTTTTCGCAAGTGGGCCAACGACGATCAAAAAGCTCGCTATTACCCCCGCCTCGCGACCAAAGACTTGGCGGCCTACGCCCTGTCTGAGTCTTGCTCGGGAAGTGACGCTTTCGCCTTGGCCTGCCGCGCGGTCGAAGACGGAGACGACTACGTGCTCACCGGCCAAAAGCTCTGGATCACGAACGCTGCGGAAGCAAAGATCTTCGTGGTCTTCGCCAATGTGAACCCGGAGGCCGGCTACAAAGGCATTACGGCCTTTATTGTCGAGCGTGATCAAGAAGGATTCACCGTCGGTAAAAAAGAAGATAAGCTCGGAATTCGCGCCTCTTCAACCTGCGAACTGGTCCTCGACAATGTTCGCGTCAAGAAAACGGACATTCTCGGCCCAGTTGGCAAAGGCTACAAAGTTGCGATTGAGACCTTGAACGAAGGACGTATTGGAATCGCTGCTCAGATGGTCGGAATTGCTCAAGGCGCTCTCGATCACACCATCGCCTATGTCAAAGAGCGTGAGCAGTTTGGCCGCCCCATCGGCAAATTCCAAGGAGTCCAATTCCAAATCGCTCGCATGGCGATCGCCGTTGAACAGGCTCGCTTGCTCGTATACAACGCCGCTCGTATGCACGATGCCGGACAAGACTTCCTGACCCAAGCCGCTATGGCAAAGCTCGCTTCGTCCGAGATCGCCGAGCAAGTCACGTCCATGGCTGTCAATCTTTACGGAGGAAACGGCTACACCAAAGAGTATCCTGTTGAGAAGCTCTGGCGCGATTCCAAAATCGGTCAGATCTACGAAGGAACGAGCAACATGCAGCTTCAAACCATCGCGAAACAAGTGATGGGCTAAGCTTCGAAGTAAGCTCTTAAAACTTTGCAGTAGAGTTCCACAGCGCGCTCGCGATGTCCCAGGGATGCCAATCCCGTGACACCGGGCGCGCTGTTCAATTCTATGATGTAGAACTCTTGCTTCGCTGTGAGAATGGCATCAACACTGCCATAGCGGCCGATTGCTTTCAGGGCACGGCAGGCGCTGTCACGAATCTCCGCGGAGAGATTGTCGAGAATTTCCACGCCATTCCCAAGCTCTAAGGTGAGCCCGTCGCTTAGTAAAAATGGCTCTTCAGGGCGGCTCTGGAGATTGAGTCCCCGGCGCCTGAGGGAGTCGGTGATGCGGGCATCGTCAAGGTCGAAGGTCTTTCGACCACCCTTCAAATTTAGCACATGCCTCTGGGCCTCTTTGAGCAGCTCAAGCACGGTCTTCTGTCCGTCTGCCTGCGCCAAGTAGGGGCGCTTGCGGTAGGCCAGCTCAACGGTCCCGTCGACGACGAGCAAGCGAAGTTCGTCTCCGGGGACGAAGTCCTGCACGAGAGAGACGCGTCCCTCTCGCCGTCCAAAGCTTCGTTCTAAGGCCCAGCAAAGTTGGTCGGGGTTATCGGCTTTGTGAGCACCAAAAGCACGGGTGCCTTCGTTCGGCTTGACGAAAACGGGATAACCGATCTCTTCTGCAAATTTCAGGGCTTTCGCGGTGCCTCTTAGCATTGCGAAGGCTTCAAAGTCGGGAGAGAAGAAGCTGCGAGTCTTTGGGAAGAGCAGGTTTTGCTCTTTAAGAAGGGCAAAAGAATAGGCTTTGTCTCGGGTTAGAGCCGAAGCGCAAGCGGTGTTCATGTCGAAGAGGCCGCCCTTGTAGAGGAAGCGTCTTCCGTTGGCTTCGATGCGACCAACGTAGCCAAATTCAGGCTCAATCATGAAGCGATAGCCGCAGCGTTGGGCGGCTTCATGAAGGAGTTTACTGGTGAAGCTGGAGTGGTCGACGCAGCCTTCAATGAACTCGTGAGGACCCGGGAGGCTCAAAACGCGAAGCCACCGTCGTCTTCAGAAATCACGAAGAAGCTCGCGTCTTGTTTGAGCTTTGCGAGGTGGACGCATGAGCCGTTGCCTTGGAATTGGAGGCGATCGACGCAGTCGAGCATGATTCGCAATCCAATGCCAGGACCGTAGTTTTCGCGATTCGCTATGGCGTCTAAAGCGTTGATCTCCGAGAGGTTCATCATGTGACGCTGATAATCGAAGCCGGCGCCTTGGTCTCGGACGGAGACGACGAACTCTTCAGGGTCTTCGAGGAAAGCAACTTGGAGGGCTAAGCTTGGGTCGCTGCGGTTACCGTGGCGGGCGGCGTTATCGATGCCTTCGTTGACGGCGATTTGGAGCTTGAGTTTCGCGTCTTCGTCAATCTCAAGACGGGCAATGCGTCGCCTGAGGATGTCCGTGCGGAACCTCGCGAGCTTCTCGGGATTCATGGGCAGCAGGAATGCGACGCCAGGAAGGTTGAGAGCTTGGTCAATGAGGTGATCAGCAGGAGCGTTGAAGCGCAGGTCGATTGTGTCGCCGGCGTTGACGGAGCGTGACGCTTTTCGGAAGCGGATGTTGACGTCGCCGACAAGGACCACGTCGTTGTCAATTAGACAGTGGTTGCCTTGGACCTTTTCGTTGTTGACCTTGATCCCGTTTGCAGACCCCAAGTCGTAGACATAAATGCCATCAGGGCGAGGCTCAAATCCGGCATGACGCCGAGAGACGGCTCTCGAAAGCAATTGCACGTTGCAGTCGGGTGATCGACCCACAGAAAGTGGAGCGAGTATGTCGACGACTCGTTGCAGTTTTGGGGTCAGTTGAATTTCTAGGTAAGGCATGTCTTAGTTGACTTTAATCCATGAAATCAGTTCCTGAAGCGCGAGGAAGAATTTCACCATATTTCTATAATGATGGCTATATTCCATCGGTGGCTATAAACATTGACTTTATCGCTCAATGCCTCCGTTAAGAACCTTCACTTCTTGCTGAAGTAAGCAAACCACTCCTTTCCCGCCCGACTCTCGATTGAGTTCTGCGCTCGCTCGAGAGTATGAATGTTAAAAAATGGGGAGAAATCGGCGCTTAACTCCTCCCGAGAAATCGGCCAAGGAGGGTAGGAGCCGTGGTCGGCTTGGTAAAAGACCCCAAAAAGAACGCCGCCCTTTCGAAGAAGACCGTGAACGGCTTCAACATAGGCGGGACGGTCCCTCGGATCGATGGCGCAATAGCAAGTTTGCTCAAAGACGGCATCGAAGAATCCAAGCGTTTCAGGTTCGGCATCGCAGATGTTTCCAGGGCGATAAGTAACCGGCAACTTGGGATCGAGTCTTTTTTTTGCGGTCTTCACGACCTCATCCGACAAATCCATCGCGACCACAGAAAAACCCCGGTTTGCGAAGGCCTCGGGCTCGTGACCCAGGCCACAGCCGGGAATGAGTATGCGACAAGCTTCGATAGGGTGGGAGTCGACGAATTGCATGGCTGGTGGGCAGGCTTCTTCGATTTGCCAGGGAGGCGTGCCTGCATCATAGTATTCGTTCCAGAAAGCGGGATTTCTGGTCTTGATGGGTTCTTCGGTCATAGTTGGGATTATCTCGATCCGGCGTTGATGAGGACCCCGTTTGGGGGCTTGTCGGGGAGTGTGGGTTTCGGTTTCGCGCCGTTTCCTGGCTCGTCAAAGAGGTCTATTTGGAGCTTAGGGCGCCATGCCTTTTCTCGGTCTCTCTGGGCCTGATTATCGGGCGTGGAAAAAGACTCAAACTTGTAGTTTGGAGAGAGCGAGCAGGTGTCGGGGTTATAGCGATATCCGTCAACCTTGAGTCGAGCACCCCGCTGTTTCTGTCGCTTCAAAACATTGGGGTCGGCAGGCTCCTGGCCAAATCCGCTGGGGCGAGGGTCGTTTCGCACTGTCAGTCGAACATTGCGAAAGGGCTTGCTCTTGTTATCGAAGGCGTAGTTATCAGTGTCTTTCGTCGATCCCAAATCCCGAGTTGCATGGGCTTTACGTCGAGCCGCGAGGACCCGAGCGCGTTCATTGTCCGATCCTTTGACAGATCGCTTTGTTGCTTTGCCTGAAGCAACCGACGACGCAGAGCTTTGGTCTGCGCCAGAGACGGTGGCCGCACCTTCTATGACTTGCTTTTGCTCGGGGGCGACGTTGCTAGGGGCTAGCTTTGCTTGGCTCTGACAGCCCAGTAAAGCGCCGCTGATCAGAATGAAAAAGACTCGATTCATCAGACTTCTATCTTGTTTTTGAGAGCTTGCACAAAAAATATTCTAACGCGATGACAACCAAGGTCCAATGAACTGTCTTTAGAAACATGCGGCGCTTTCGTCGCTTTGATATTGACCAGCGCGTTTGTGCATGGTTTATTGTCTCTCTCAAGGGTGATTAGCTCAGCTGGCTAGAGCGTCTGGTTTACACCCAGAAGGTCAAAGGTTCGAGTCCTTTATTACCCATACGAAGCTGCCGAGGATTTTTCCTTTCTGGCAGCTTCTTTCATTTTTTCGGTAGCTGGCCTCACAACCATTTTCAAACTAGGAACGTGTCAGGGAGGGCGACAGTTTGGCGCCTTCCCGTATACAATAAATCCTATGGAATTGGCACGTATGAAAGGGCCTCCGGGTCCTTGCTCTTACATCCCCGAGTTAACCTCGACCATGGAATACCGGTACATCGTTCAGGTTCCGATGAACGAATACAGCGAAATGCTGCGCCGGGGTTGGCGCCGCTTTGGCTTCACGTTTTTTCGACCGGTTTGTGAAAGCTGCTCGAAGTGCCAGAGTTTGCGTGTTTGCATTCCCGAGTTCAAAGCGACCAAAAGCCAAAAACGGAGTTTGAAGAAGAATCGTGACATCCAGGTCGTGGTGCGCCGACCGAGCGTGAGCCAAGAGCATCTCGACCTCTATGATGCCTACCACAACGATATGGCGGCCCGGCGAGGCTGGCCGGTTCACATCCCAGACCGAGAAGAATACATTGAGTCCTTCGTTGCGGGGGCCGGGGAATTTGGCCGGGAGTTCCTCTACTTTGAGGACCGCAAGCTCGTCGGGGTGGGTATGGTCGACGTTTTGCCGACCGGATTGTCGAGTGTTTACTTTTATCACCACCCTGATTGGCGGAAGAGAAGCCCCGGAGTTTTTTCGGTGCTCACCGAAATCGACTACGCACGGCGCCTCGGACGACCTCATTTATACCTCGGCTATTGGATCGACGAGAATCAATCCATGGAATATAAGAGCCGCTACAAGCGCCACGAGATCCTTCAAGAGTATGTCGCAGATGAGAAAGAGCCCGACTGGAGAGTCCCAGACGAGCCCTTTTCTGTGTAAGTTAACTCTCGCTAACAATCACTCGTGAACGAACTCTGCTTTGGAGCGAGGTCCCTTTGTGAGGAAGTTGCTAAGACCGATGTTCATGTCTTTTGAGCGGCAAACGTCGCCAAAGAGCTCAGCTTCGTGTTTAAGGCCT
>JARGOJ010000398.1 GCA_029210225.1 Planctomycetota bacterium | reverse complement strand
ACGACCACCGCAAACGCCTTATCAATCTTAGAGGAAATTGAATTCCAGGGTGAGATCGAACGCCTGGGCTTACTGCGAGCGTATCACACTCGTCACGGCGCAGGACCATTCCCCAGCGTCAACACTGAAATGTCGAATGCTGTAAAAGACCTCCACAACGGAACAGGGCCCTGGCAAGGCGAATTCCGGGTCGGGCACTTCGATCTTGTTCTGGCGCGCTATGCTCTGGCGGTCTGCGACGTGGACAGCCTGGTCATAACCAATATTGATCGATTGGAAGGCCGCGATAAAAAGGCTGTTGTCGCCTACTCTGACCAAACCACAATAATTGATTCCTTGCCTGTCAAGTCTGAATTAGAAGACCTGGACCATCAAGAAGAACTGACAACTCTGCTCCAAAATTTGCGACTCATTCTTCGCGATTTGCCTACAGATTCGGACGCATACATTGAAGCCTTATCGCAGTTATTGGAAAAACCCGTGTCAATTGTTTCCCGGGGTCCGTCAGCGAGAGACAAAGTGAGACGAGAGCTTTGCAAAGCCTCGTCGTCTTAAAGCTTATCGCTGGCGCCAAAGTTGATAGCGCCTCTTTTTATTGAGGGGCGCAACAATAGGGCGATGGGCGGGGCTCTTATGGAGGATGTCTTCGTCGTAAATATCTAATACAAAGGCTCTATCAAGGGACGCGAAGGCGCTCTGCAATTGGACAAAGCGTCCAGACTCTCGCAATTGCCAGGTCGATCTCAAACCCAAGGGTTTCTCGGTCAGATTGACCCACCACACCCCGTCTTTCGAGGGTTCTGAATTGACAGTCAAATACCACTTCTTATCCTCCATAGATGAGACCGAAAGCGAGTAGTAATTTTTCCCAAGTTGCTCCACGCTCCAAGTTGTGAAGTACATCTTCATGCCTTTTTCCCGAACTCTGACCATGTTCCGGTCAAAAGACGAGAGCAAGCGACGCCCGCGAAACTCCTTTGTTGCAAAGGTCACCACCGCGCCAATGGGTTTAATCCAAATCGGCGGATCGTCCGGCTCGGGAGCAGGCGCTGGCTTCCTTTCCTCCTTATGTTTTGCCCGTTTGGGATGGGTGATCTTCTTCGTGCTCTTGTCTTTGAGAGGCTCTTTGCTCGACGGCTGAAAGGTCAATAACAGCGATCCAATCACAGCTCCCGCAAACAAAAACAATATGAGAATAAACCAGGGGGCGCCCTGGGTCATTCCAATTCCAGAAGACTCCGAGGAGAGGCTTTTTAGGGCGCTGATCAATTCTTCACATGTTTGAAAACGTTTAGAGGTCTCTCGCTTCAAGCATTTCATGACTAAAGCGTTCATTTCTTTAGAAACCGATGAATTGATCTCTCGGGGAGATCGAGGGTCTTGTGAGAGCACGGCAAAGACGAGCTGCTGCCCCTGTTCTTCGTAGGGAGCGAGGCCAGTGAGACAATAGTAAAGAATCGCGCCTAAACTATAGATGTCAGCGGTCTCGGTGACGCTCTTACTGTTGTCGAGCTGCTCAGGTGCCATGTATCCCGCTGTGCCAAGGTGCTGACCGGTCTGAGTCAGGCTCACGCCTTTAATGTCTTTGGCAATACCGAAGTCGAGGATGGTCGCCTTAGCATCGTGATCGACAATGACATTGGAGGGTTTCAAATCTCTGTGAATGACGTCGTTTGAATGGGCATGAATCATTGCTTCACAAAGCTGAATCAGTATTCCCACCGCTTTTTCCTCGTCCATTGGCGCAGTGTCTTTGCTCCCGAGGGTGTGGCCGGGAATCAAATCCATAATGAGGTAGGGGGCGTTCGGGCCGGTCGCTTCATAGTCGAGAATCGTCGCGATTCCAGGATGTCTAAGGCGTGCGGCGAGGCGGGCTTCCTGTGCAAAGCGATCGGCGTAACTATCGACAAGACCCTTTTCAGCGCGACCATGCGCCCTAATTGTTCATCCCGCGCAACAAAGACTTGCCCCATTCCTCCTCGACCAAGCTCGTTGAGGAGGCTGTATTTTCCAATTCGACCAAGGAACTGCTCTCCCTCCTTTAAGATATATGTCGCGACCTCGGAGCTCTCATTCACTTTAGTGGAGTCATCTAAAGTTTGCGCCTCCTGCCAATACTGCCGAACCCTCGACTCATCGAGGAAGCGCAAGTCGACAAGCACCTTCCAGAGCGGCTTGCGCTCACCGTCCATTTCGCGCTGAGCATCCTGGGCCACTTTCAGTTGATCGGTAGTCAGCGCGTTTTGAAGAACCAAATATTGGCCAAAGTGCTGATCTGTCTCCCAATCATTCATTGATGACTCCCATGATTTAATGGACGCTCCATACCCGCCGTCGGTAGCGACAGCGCTTGGTGTTCAAGCAATCTATCAAATCGTTATCCGAAGGGAGTAGTCAAAAACTATAGCCCGCGCCAGAGGGCTCGCCCCGACTTGGCCTCTAGGATCATCTGCTGAACCGTCTCACTATTTAGGACCGGCTCGTCGTCCAAGGCGCTCTCAATGTCTGAAACGTCCCTGATCTCCAAACCAAGCAAGGCCATCCTGGCCCACTCGTGACGTTCTTGGGAGCTGGCGAGGAGCTGAGAGAAACCGGCGTTGAGATCTTGATTGTCAGGGAGCATGAAGTTGTTCGTTTGAATCAAAGCGGGAGCATCGGCGGGAAGGGAAGCGCGGCATTGTGTGGGGCGCAGTCTTGTTTTCTCAATGACCAGGGCTTCATCTCTTTCCAAACCACAGAGAGTAAAGAATGAACTAGCCGCGACATCGGTCTCTGTAATGAACTCGACTGCGTCAGCAAAATGCGGGCAGTGTTCAAAGACTGAGCGCAGCAAGAAGCTTGAAGGCCATTGAGGACCGAGTCCATCGGGGGGCGCGTAATTTATCGTCGCTGAAAATCGCTGCTTCGCGACTCCCTGCAAGACCCCTACGAAACCCGGCCAGGTCAAGGTGGAAAAGCGTCCAGCCGGTCCATCAAAGACAACTTCGATGCTTCCCGGACCCAAGGCTGGAATGCTCCAGTCCATGTTTCGGCCGTGAATCCAGCCAAACTTTTCAGTCCATTGACACACAGCAGTGCAGCCGAAAATTTTGCGCCATTGAAAGTCGGGGACCAGCTCGATGCTGTGGGAGAGTTCGTAGGAAAGATTCGCCACGACAATCTCATGAACCGGACGATTCCAACCCTTCGCAAAGGCCAACATATCTTTGTGAAAGTCCGTATCGCCGCCAAAGAACTTCTGTACCGTCGCCAAAGCCCGAGAGATAAGACCAGAACCCAGGCCGCCAAGGCCGGTCCCCATCTTGAAGATCTCCATGATTTCGTCGAGCAGCTCGGGACCCACTGTTCTTTGATCTTCAATGATTTCCTCCCAGCGTTTTGTTGGGGGGAGCATGAGGTCGACGTGATACTTCTTCAAGGTTCAACCCTTCTCTAAACAAGGTCAAAAGCGATTCGTTTGAATTCGCCATGGCTCGACTTGTCAGGTGTTATTCTTATAGTCTACAGTGTGTCTTCGACAGTGTGTCGTCTACTGTGTGTCAGCATGTTCCGAATGGGGCAGCGAACACCGCGAGCTTTGGAAAGCCGGAAGGGCTTTCTTACGGGAGAATTCATGAAACGGTCCATTCGACGCCTAGCCCTAGTTGGAGTGCTTGCGCTTTCTTGTCTCGTGACGATGCTCACCGAGCCTAGCTTTGCTCAGGGCGTCCGGAAGAAATCGGAAACAGTGTCTCTGGTGGTCGTACAATTGAATGACATCTACGAGATCACTCCGGTAGAAAATGGAAAGAGCGGGGGCCTGGCCCGGGTCGCGACCATTTTGAAACAGGTCAGAAAGAGGCACAAGAACGTCCTCGTCGTCTTGACTGGAGACTTCCTTAGCCCATCGGCATTGGGAACCGCAAAGGTCAATGGCGAGCGCTTGGCCGGGGCTCAGATGGTCTCGGTCTTGAACGCCATCGGTGTTGACCTCGTCACATTTGGCAATCATGAATTTGACGTGAAAGAACGGCAATTGCGATCGCGCATTGACGAATCAAAGTTTCGCTGGACCAGCACCAACGTTTTCGACAAGAAGGGCCAAGCCTTTAAGAAAGTCTCGCCCTTAGAGCGCTTGACCGTCCGCCAGGGGTCCAATCAGTTCCGCGTCGGTCTCTTTGGGGTCACATTGCAGGGCAAATACCCAGACTGGGTTCAAGTCGCCAAGCCTTTTCCAGCTGCAAATAAGGCGATTGCTCAATTGAAAAAAGACACTGACTTTATCATTGGGCTCACACACTTCGAGATTGAGGACGATATCCGCCTCGCCAACACCGCGAACGATGTCAATTTGATTTTGGGGGGCCACGAGCACGAGAATGTGAGGCTCTACAGAGGTCGCAATTTCACGCCGATACTCAAAGCCGACGCCAACGCACGCTCCATTTACATTCATAAGATTGATTTTGACGTCGCGACAAAAAAGGCCCGGGTCCAATCACATTTCCAGCGGATCACCAGTCAGATACCTGAAGACCCGAAAATAAAAGCCCTCGTTGACGGATGGGTGAAGCGAGGCTTTGACGCCTTTCGCAAGCAGGGATTCCGACCCCGAGACGTCGTCGCCACAACAGACGTTCCCATGGACGGTCGAGAGGGCAGTGTTCGGAACGGTCCGACTCATCTCACGCGATTGATCGCCGAGTCTTTCTTGTTGGAAGCGAAAGGCGCGGACCTCTCCATTTACAACGCTGGGAGCATCCGCGTCGACGACGAATTGCCTCCAGGACCGCTTTCTCAATATGACGTGATTCGAATTTTGCCTTTCGGCGGAGAGATTTGGACCGTCAAAATGACCGGCAAGGTTCTCGCGCAGACTCTCAATGCAGGTCTTGCGAGTAAAGGAGTCGGGGGCTATCTCCAATGCGCAAAGGTCAGCCGTAAAGACAAGCACTGGTTCATTGGAGGAAAGAAGCTAAATCCATCTCGCTCTTACTCTGTGGCCATCAGCGCTTATCTGGCCCTCGGCTTGGAATTCGGAATGGACTTTCTTGACCATAGAAAGAACCCAGACATCACGCTTGTTGAGAAACACAGAGATATGCGCCAGGCCTTCATCGATCAGCTTAAGAAGTCATTCCCTAAGAATAAGAGCAAGAGCAAAGGCAAAGCTCGGCTGTACTAAGCTCCTGCCTTCCCGTTGCGGAAGAGGTGGAGGGAGAAGCCAAGAGTCTCCCGGCCCCAGGTCAGATAAGCTCGGCGCCACCGGCGAATCTTCGCTACGTAGCTCTCGGCTTCGGCGTCGTCCGGGTGCTGGTGGACATGCTCTTCGATGTTGTAGAGATAGCGCCCCTCGTATTCGTCCCATTCTTCCTGGTTCGTAACTGACGAATACAGCTCATGCCAACCCAATTCTTCGGCGAGCTTAATTGTCCCAGCGAAGCTCTCATAAGCCTCTTGGGGGCAGCCCAAGAATTCGAGGTATCCCTCGGGCGGCGACTGTTTCCAGTAGCCCTCACCAACGAGCAAGAGCCCTCCAGGCTTCAGCCAAGCTCGTGCAGCGGCGAGGACGCCTCGATAGTCGCCGAGGGCGTGGGAGGCTCCGATAGCGATGACACAGTCTTGGCTCGACTCTTCGATAGAGTAGTCTTCAATCTTCTTTTTAATCAGTGTGATTCGCCCATTCAAGCCTCGCTCTTTGATACGACTCTGGGCAATTTCATTGGACATCTCACTGGGATCGATCCCAAGGATGCTCTTTGTTTTGTAGCGTTGGGCGATCTGGCAAAGAAGCTCCCCTGGACCGCTACCGATCTCAGTCACTCTGCTTGTTTCATTGAGATTCAGTAAATCTATAAAACGATGAATTTTAGTGGGACTTAATGGGTTGTGATAGCTCATGCCGCTGTGGGCAATGTGGGAAAACCGTTCAGAATTCAAATGATCTCCATTAATTAGTCTTGAGGGACACCATGGAAGAATCCCATGATAGGGTCTCAGACGTCTTCGAAAGCTAGGCTTGTCACGAAAAGTTCAGAAGAGCTTCTCTTCGTTTCTTACAAAGACCACTCTCTTCGCTGAGATAAAACGCCGCAATAAATCCACCACATCGTCCCGACGCACCATATTCCTACTATTCGAATGCCTATGTCTGTCCCCAGATAGCCGATTAATGCATAGATATTGAGCGCAATAGCAGACTGGATCAACCAGGCATTGATACAGTCTTTCTGTGTCTCCTGTCCCCGAACAAAGCGAGTAAAGATACTTAACTCGTGTACTTGTTCTCCATTGACAAGAACGGGGGCGAACTCGCCGCAGCTAGGGCAATTCCCTGAAAAACCTCGACATTTCACATGAAATTTGGATCCACAAGCGGCACAAAAAGAAAATCCCCCGCGCTCCACGACCTTGTCCTGACACAAACCACAAGGCCAACTCACACGTCGCCTAGCACCATCGAATTGTCGCTCCGTTGGCAGCACGCAAGCCAGGCAAAGCTTGGCATCCTTGTAACAACGCTCGTGCAAATGGACATCACAGTGAAGGCAGGTGACCATTTCGTGGTTGACTGTAATGCCCTCCCGGCACTTATAGCAAGTCCCTTTCCTCGCCGGAGCCTCACTAGCAGGAGTCCCATACCAATCGTAGCTAGGGAATGTTGTTTCATCCCCCTCAGGTATTCTCATGGTCTTCATTCCTGCTTTCTCAGCGCATCTTAGCGAACTGCCTAAAAATCAAACGAAGGGTGCTTTGCGAAAATCCAAAGCTTCGTTGCTTCTTTGTTCTATTGAAGGCAAATTTGGGTCCAGTTGCACTCTTCCAAACGCCGAGCTTCCCAAGCCTTGTCACGGAATCAGAACTAAGGCCACTGCCTCGTCCGAGTTAAGACAGCGCAATAGATCCACCACAGCATGTTAAGGCTAAAGACGACTGCAACTTCGTACCCGATTTCCAGTCCCAGATAGCCGAAAAAGCAATAAATGCACAAGCAAAAAACGCTGATCCACCAACAGCCATAGAAACAATCTTCGAGGTTCTCCCGCCCACGGAGAATTCGCTCAATTCCTGACAGATTGACTTCATTCTCCGCGTTGTCAAAGACCGGTGCGTTCTCTTTGCAGCATGGGCATCTTCCGAAAATTCCCCGACAAGCCCGATGAAATCTGGCGCCGCAAGAGGCGCAAAAGGAGAAACCAACCACAAGAGTGAAGTTCTTCTTGCACATGGCGCAGGGCCAAGCTTCCCTCTCCTTCTCTTTTTCGGAGCGCCGCAAGGTCGGCAACGAGCACGATGGACAATTCGGGCTCGTTTCATAGCATGAGAAGTGCTGCGAGCCCTCACAGTGAAGACATAGGACTAACTCCTCATTCACATAGATGGTCTTTTTACATAGACGGCAAGGAGGGCGACGGTTGCCCATGCCGTTACCAACTCTGCCCCCCGACCCCACTTCAAAGAAGGTTTCGTCCCCTTCTGGGATTCTCATCTCTCTGTCCTCCCCCTTGGTTCCTTCGAGATACGGGCCAAGTCTTCCCGATCAAAGCAGCGCCGGAAAGTAACAGCTCATAAAGAACAGCCAAGTCCAAAGAACGCCCCCAGTTTTTGAACGATCAAGAGAGCAAATGTTAGGCTAAAAAGTATAGGACCATTTTCGAATGCGGAGAAAACACAATGATTGAACCCTGCGGAATTTGTTACACCGGCTCCTGGGCTGGAGAAAGAACAACAGACGGCAAAGCGCTTTGCGCCGAGTGCGCTGAGATGACCCCTGAATTGATTGGGCGTCCCGTTTCAAGC
>JARGOJ010000397.1:5232-7784 GCA_029210225.1 Planctomycetota bacterium | reverse complement strand
TGTGACGCTTATCAATGTGGGTGGGAGCGCGGTTATATGGATGCTCGTGACCTTCTTTACACGGCCCACGGACAGCGCCGTTCTTCAGCGCTTTTATAAGTCTGTCCGCCCATTGGGATTCTGGAAGCCGGTCGCGGAGGAGAGCAAAGACACGGCGCCGATTCCCTTTCCTTGGCGGGCGATTTTCTGTTGGCTCATTGTTGTCGCGAGCATTTACTCGACCCTGTTCTCTGTTCGTGGACTGATATCTGGACAGTATTTCGCGAGCGCGGTGCTCTTTTGTCTAACTTTACCGGCGATGACATGGGTCCTTCTCCAGATCCCCAAACTCCTAGCGGTGAATCCGACGCTTAAAGAAGAGCCTTGATTTCCTAGTCTCCTGCTATCCTCCCTTCGGCGCGGACGTGATATATTGAGTGATTGAACAGGTTCTCTACACACAAAATTTCGATCATTTCCGCGTGGAAAAAGAAGGGGGAGGCCATGTCTGGGGACGACCATGACACTCCAATTCCTGGCCAAACCGATGCCGGGCAAACGACCATGGAGAATTCACAAAAGCCGGAGACGTCTGGGCCAGCTGAGGTGACTGAGAAGCCTTCGGAAGCTCAATGTCCAGAGGCCAATTCGAACTCGCAGGGAACTCCCGTCGATTCAAATCCCCCTGAGAGTGTCGAAGCCCCAGCTGTCTTAGCTGTAGAAAGCGAAGCGCGCACCACCGAGGATTCCGACGAAGTAGACGGGTGCGATTCGAAGGCTGCAGGGGTCAAAGAAGAGCAGGCAGAGCCAGTCTCCGAGTCGGAAGCGGCCGTTGAGGCAGCTCAAGAGACGAAAGAGGAAGCCGAGGCTGCGCAAGACAAAGCTATTGAAGGCGCCTCGGATGTTTTAGAGATCACCGCTGGTTCTCAAGACTTTACTTTGGAATCGCCGGAAGTCTTGTCCATGGCCGAAGAGACGGGTGTGTCTCCGGAGGCTGCACTCGCCATTCACATGGGTCAAACGACGCTTAAGCGTGCCTTGCAGAACGCGAAGAAGCGCGAACAGCTTTACGCCTTTGCCATCGAGAATAACCTTCCTCATTCCCTCGCCGGACAGGTTCTTAAGGAGCAGATGACGCTTGAGGAAGCGTCTGTGCGTGCGAGGGTGATCGCTCATCGTCGGCGGTCTGCAGAGCATTGCTCGTTTAAGCTGGCGCATGATGCGAAGGAGAAGGTGATCTTAGGGCTTCACTCTCAAAAAGAAGTAACCACTCCTATTTTAGCCGTCTTAAAATATGACATTCGTGTTGTTTTGGATGGTGAAGAGATCGATATTCCAAAACATAGCGTTAAGTATCTTTACAAGCCTGATCACAAGAAAATCATTCGCAAGACTGTTAAGCACGACAAGACCCTCGCTAAAAATCCCAAAGGGCCGATCACAAAGGTCGCGAAGCGCTTCAAGGTCAAAGATGACTTGCTTCAGAAGGTCATTGATTTGAAGAGTCATCTCTCAGTGACTTTGCTTGAAGGAGAGAAAGTCGCGGCGGAGCTTCGTTCTTATTCGAAGTATGAAATTTTGCTCCATGCCCGGGACGATCACGAATTGGTCGTCTTTCGCCATGCTCTTGAGCAGGCCGATGCGGTTCCTCTTGAAGAGGTTCTCGCAGCTGAGCGATACGCGAAGAAGATGTCTAAGAAGGCGCCAAAAGGTAGTCCTAAAGGCAAAAAGAAGAAACGCCGCTAACTCCGCTTATCATGCCTCTTGGTTTTGTCGACTCTTGTGATTCGAGAGTTTTATGGCCATTTCGTGTCTGAGTGTTTCGCGAAGACGCCGTCGAAGACAAGGGGTTTTAGGGATGAGAACAGTGCCACGGACTATGGTCTATTCTGAAGCTGACGATGAGCATTGACAACTCGACAAATCCATGTAACACTCGTTACATGTAACAGGTGTTACGTCTATGGGGAGAGATTCAGATCCTGCTATTAAGGATTCGCTTCTTGAGCAGGTTCTAAGTTACCTGCTCAAGCATGGTCTCCAGAATCTTAGCTTGCGCCCGATGGCTTCAGAGATCGGCAGCAATGCGAGGATGTTGGTCTATCACTTTGGGTCGAAGGATCAATTGATCGTCGACGCCCTTGGCTTGGCTCAACGAAGAGTGATCTCGAAGCTTGAGGGACTTGAACTAGGAACCGGACTCTTGAAGGACGACCTCCCGAGGCTGTGGGAGATCTTTTGCTCCGAAGACATGACCCCTGTTGTTCGTCTCTTCATAGAAGTCGATGTTCTCGCCTTAAGCGGCGCGGACGTTTACCTCGACTTCTCAAATCAAATGGTGGAACTCTGGGTTGGCTTTGTTGAAAGGCAACTTGGTCTTTCATCAAGGGTCGTCGCTCATCTGATCGTCAATACTCTGACGGGTCTGCTCTTAGACCGCCTCGTGACCGCAGATAAAACGCGGATCGATGAGAGCTTCGCGGTTTTTGTTGGCCTGCTCGCTGGTGGATTGGAAAGGGCTGAGTGATGAATTGGAGCCTTGCCAATGTCGGTCAAAAACTATGTTTCATCAG
>JARGOJ010000397.1:0-5222 GCA_029210225.1 Planctomycetota bacterium | reverse complement strand
AGCCGCCGCGATCTACGACGTCGCCTTGCTTATCCCATTAGCGATTCCTGGTCTTGTCGATTTTGCAACAGCTCAACTTCATGGGCTTCATAGGACCCTTGAACTCACCGGTCATTTTCCAGAGTTCGCTCCCCTGCATTTCCTATTCATGAACGTAATGGCGAGTATTTCTGTGGTCTGGGGAGTGATGCGGATTCGCGATCCGCGCCGGGAATATGGCTTCTATGACTGTGTCATGCGAGGAAGCATCGCCTTGACCATTCTTTACTACGTCCTTTTCTCAGGGGTCAGCTCGCTGATGTGGATCTTCATTGTCGGCGAGCTTTTCTGGGCCTTCGTTCAATTCTCATCGCTCTTTTATCAAAGACAGACTATCCCCAAACACGAGCTTAAATCCCGTTCTTAAGCTGGTCTCCCTAGAAAATTGAGATGCCCCCCGATTTTATCGAGGTTGAGGTCTATCTCCAGGGTAACGCCTCAAATCCAAGGTGCAGGGGAATTCGGGATGAGGCTTAGTGATCACCGGCTCAACTGGATAAGGACTGTGACCACTTGTGCTGAAGCGTTGGGAGCGTCGCGCTGCCGCCTCGAAAGCCGTCAACGGGGCCTTGTCGAAACCTCGACCTTCTGGGTGCCAAACATGATAGGTGCATGAGCCCAAAGATCGCTTGCCCCAAGTGTCAACGAGGTCAAAGCGAAGAGGGTGATGAATCCCAATGTTCGGCTGCAAGCAGTGTGGCGGCTGCCAAGCCCGGTAGCGTACTCCTCCAACAAACTCACCGTTAGCGGTTTCTATCAGTGGGACTGTGAAGCCGTTCACTGCAACCTGATAGCGGTCTCCATGGCGCCCGCTGAGACGCACTTGCAACCTCTCCAAAGACGAATCAACATAGCGAGAAACCGTGGCCCCGGTCGCTTCTTCACCAAGAACGGGCCATGGTTCGAGAGCCTGACGTAACTCCAGGTCCATTTCATTGATGCGGATGGTTCCGGCAACTGGAAAACGATAGTCCACGAAGGGCTGATACCACTCTTCCTTCAACTCAATGCCATGAACGCGGAGGTCTCTGAGTATGTCTTTGAAGTCATTCCAAAGGTAGTGAGGCAGCAGGAACCTGTCATGAAGAGCTGTTCCCCATCGAGTGAGGGGCGCTTCAAATGGGTTTTTTGCAAACCTCAATATAAGGGCGCGGAGTAGCACGACCTGGGCGGCGGACATTTGTTGGTGAGGGGGCATTTCAAAGGCGCGGAGCTCAACGATGCCCATGCGTCCCTGAACACCGCTTGGACTATAGAGCTTGTCGATGCAAATCTCTGCGCGATGAGTGTTTCCGCTGACGTCGACGAGGAGGTTCCGAAAGAGACGGTCGGTGAGCCAGGGAGCAATCTCTCCTTCCCCAGGCTTCGCGATCTGACCGAGGGCGACATCAAGCTCGTAGAGGGCATCGTGGCGAGCTTCGTCGATGCGAGGAGCTTGGGAGGTCGGGCCGACAAAGAGCCCTGTGAAGAGGTAAGACAGGCTCGGGTGATTCTGGACATAGCGGAGGAGGCTGCCTAAGAGGTGAGGCTGCTGAAGGAAAGGGCTCTCAAGCGCTGTGCGTCCTCCAAGAGTGATATGGTTGCCACCACCTGTCCCGACTTCTCGGCCGTCCAGCTGATACTTTTCTAGGTCGAATCAAAGCCAATTCGTCATTGGGCGAGAAGTCCGAAGCCACGTTGAGCCATTTGGTTGAACATGTGCGAAGCTTAAACAGCGAGCGTATTGAGGAGCTGGGGCTTCATGAGGAATTGACCTATCTCGTGGAGTGGACAGCAGACGTTTGTCACTCCATTCACAAAGACTATTTTGACTTGTCTTCTCAGGCATTCCAAAACCCCGTTGCCGCGGAAAAATAGAGGAGGTCGATCAGTGACACAATTGTTGGCGATGTCTTTTGATAATCCAAGCTCTCCGTCGATTCGACTAAAGACACGGAAGATTTCCAAGGTGCCTCGGAGGCGAGGATGGGGATTAGCTTGGTATCCCTCCAAAGACTCAGCGGCGGCGGTTGTAAAAGACCCTGAGTCAATTGGGGACAACGCGATGACGAAGGTCCTCAATGAATGGAAGCGGTTTCGATCGACGGTTTTTGTGAGTCACATTGTGGGGGCAGCGCAACGCAGAACCCAGCAGGATACGCACCCGTTTTCGCGTTCATACGCCGGATGTAGCTGGGTTTTCGCGCATAACGGAACTTTAGAACGCGGCTATGAAAAGGGGTTAAGCCTCGGCGAAGAACCAATTTATGAGCCAATGGGCCGAACCGACTCTGAACATGCCTTCTGTTGGTTAATGGGTGAATTGCGTCAGAGAAAAGTGCGGAGGCTCGCGGATTTGGGCTGGCCGGAGCTTCACAAGCTCTTCCTCAAAATCAATCAATACGGCACGACGAACCTATTATTGACCGATGGACAGGATTTGGTGGCCTACCGTGATAAGGACGCGTTTCGGGAGCTCTACTGGATTCGTCGTTTGCCGCCACATCCAGAGCTTAAGATCGGCAATGCGCAATTTTCCATCGATGTCAACGACGCGCTGGATGTGAGCCGCACTATGGTCTTATTTTCGAGCTCAGTTCTCTCTAAAGAAGAATGGAACTTGTTGCCTCCTGGAGAAATGATCGTCGCTCGCCGCGGTCATATTCGTTGGAGCAGCGCGAATGTGAAAGACATGGCGCAGCCTTTGTCAGTGTCCGTAGCGCTCGCTGGAACCGCGCTCCCAACCTCAATACAATCTCAAGTCAGACAGGACTCTTCGGTGGCACAAACGGAAAAAGAGGAGCGCATTCTTACTGCGCTTCATGAAACAACTTATATCTACAAAGACCCCGTCGAACTTAGCAATCATATGTTACGCCTTAAGCCTTTGAACGACGAGAATCAGGAGCTGCTCGACTTCTCCCTCGAAGTCAGCCCCGATTGCATGTCTATTGATTTTGAGGACGTCTTCGGAAATCGTGTCACACGCCTCGAAATTGAAGAAGATTACACGAAGTGGAAAGTCACAGCGAGGTCTAAGGTTCGGGTCAAGCGGGCTCAATCTTTACGGACGTATTACCCAGAGCGGATGATCATTCCCCTGGTCTGGATGCCCTGGCAGCGAGAGATGATGCAACCCTATCTCCTGCCCCCAGAGCTTGCTCCATCTCAATTGAGAGAGCTTTCAGAGTTTGCGCTCAGCTTCGTCGAACGTCAAGACGCAGATTTAGTCGAGACCCTCCTCGATATGAACAAGACGATCTATCGCGACTTCAAATACATTCCCAATTCGACCAATCTAGAAACCACGCCTTTTGAAGTTTATAGCTAGCGTCGAGGAGTCTGTCAGGACTTTGCGAATTTGTTGATCTGTTTGGCTCGGCTATTGAACATCCCGGCACGGTACCGCGTGGGATATATTTACACGGGGGGGAATTACGAGAACAAGATGCAGTCGGATGCCTCCCATGCCTGGGCTGAACTTTACTTGCCCTGGATTGGTTGGCAAGGCTTTGACCCGACGAACGGTTGTATTGCTGGACTCGATCATATTCGTGTGGCTTGTGGACGCAACTACCGAGACGCGACTCCCACCGCAGGAACTATTTATCGCGGTGGTGGGGGGGAAACTCTTACAATTAATGTCCGAATTGAAGACGTAGCAGAGCAGGCCAAGTTGCAATCGAAGCTCTAGGGCTTATTCAACAGGGTCTGCTTCAAGTCGCTCTTATCTAGTCGGCGCGCCCGCGCTTGGCTTTGAGTTCGATAAGCATCTTCTTCGCGTCGGGGACTCCGAGGTCTTTCGGACTTCGCGTTACATATTGCGTCAGGTCTGCGATAGCGCCCTTCGTGTCTTTTAGCGCGGCCTTGGCTACACCACGAATGAAAAAGGCCTTATTGTCCCGGGCGTTGATTTCAATGGCATGGTTGCAATCTTCGATGGCTTCTTTGTGTTTGCCTGTGTAGTGGCGGATGGTTCCGCGATTGCGATAGGCGTCGCCGTGTTTTGGATCGAGTTCAATGACACGGCTATAGTCGGCGATCGCTTCGTCGTTTTCTCCGAGACTCAATCGAATGTTGCCGCGGTTGTTGTAGCCAATTGAGGAATTGGGGTCGAGTTCAATCACACGGCTGAAGTCATTACGAGCGCTCTTTTTGTCCCCAAGTTGATAGTGGATATGACCCCGGAAATTGATCGCGTCGCGAAGATCAGGCGTGAGCGCAATAGCCTGATCGCAGTCTGCGAGGGCGCCTTTCCAATCACGGTCGGCAGCTCTGAGCTTGGCGCGAAGGAAATAAGCCCCGACGAGTTCTGGGTTCAGTTCAATGGCCTTCGTATAATCAGCCTGAGCGCCCGTCCTATCGCCAAACTCCTCTCGCAGCAGCCCTCGGTTGTAATAGCAGTCGAATTGCTTTGGGGAGAGAGCGAGGCTTTGGCTGTAGTCTTCGATAGCGCCTTTCTTATCGAGTTGACGATTCCGTGCGGTCGCTCTGCAGCGATAAGCCTCACTATGCTTTGGATTGATGGCAATCAGTTGTGTGGCGTCGTCGGAGCAACCTTTCAAATCGCCTGTTTCAAGTCGTAGTGTGGCTCTGTTGAAGAGGGCGTCCACCAACTTTGGATTGAGCTGCAGCGCATTCCCATAATCGTCTTCAGCGCCTTGATTGTCCTTCAGGTTTCTACGGGCGACGCCTCGATGACTATAATAGCTGGCTTCAGTCGTACAGAGTTTTAGGGCCCGGTTGAAGTCGGCCAACGCTGCTTTGTAGTTTCTGAGAATGAGATAAAAAGATCCTCTACGGTCGAAGGCTCGATGCTCTTTTGGGTTCAATTCAATGACTCGGGTCGTGTCATTGAGCGCCTTCTTCTCTTCGCCCCGGGAATGGTAGATATTCGATCTGTAGAAGTAGGCATTCAGACAGTCAGGATTGAGCGCGATAGCCTGTGTATAGTCAGCGAGAGCACCGTTTTCGTCGCCAAGTTCAACCCGTATCACTCCTCGGTTTAAGTAGTTGTCCGCGAGAATTGGATTGAGCTGGATCGCTTTGTTTAGATCGACAAGGGCCTGCTTGCTCTTTTTTTGCTTATGCAGCGCAACCCCCCGATTGCAGTAAGCGATCGACATTTGTGGATTGAGTTTTATCGCACGGTTGTAGTCGTCGAAGGCTTTCTTTGGGTCGCCTAAATCTTCATAGACAGCTCC
>JARGOJ010000396.1:5700-7812 GCA_029210225.1 Planctomycetota bacterium | reverse complement strand
GTCCCCCGCCTTCATCTCATGGCGATCGTCACCACTTCTTAAAATGCAACGCCCCTCCAAAATGTAGTAATGCTCTTCTTCCTTCATATGATAGTGAAATGGACAGCTCTGTTTTCCAGGAGGAAGCTCGACAAGATTAAAACCAAGCTGAGTCGCTCCTCCATAATCTCCCAGCGGCAAGGTTTTATCGCCGAAACGGACCGAATCCGTAGAATAATCCTCCCATTCTAAGTCGCCTGATTTCACTGGAACATTCGGGGTGGCTGGAATCTCTGGGAACTCGCTCATGGGCCCTCGCTTTTTTTTGATGGTTTATGACAGGATTGAGGCCTTGGAATTTGGAATAATTAGAACAGATATTTTAATTTACTGAACCGACATCTAAAAAGCCTCGGACTTATCTTGTGAGCTTATTGATTTTTTCTTAAGGAAGCCCACCGTGAAAGCCTGTCGAGTCTGTGGCAAGAAACATGCTGACTCAAGTGTTGAGTGTCTAGTTTGCGGCGCAGATTTTCAAGCGTCTCCACGGAGGACCTCAAAGTTGAAGATTTTCTTAGCCGTCGTTCTTCTGCCCTACGGCGTATTCTCAATTGGACAAGGATTCCTTGAAATGAAACAGGAATTCTTCGCCCGACCAGAAGGTGTCTTGCCGAAGATCACCGCCCGAGACCTTATCGCAGACTATCGTATGAATAGCGAGAATGCATCGATCGAGTATGACGGGGAATGGTTGAGAATCATCGGGCGGGTTTCAGCCAAGGGCAGAGGAAACAGGGCCAAAACGACGACTCTCATCTTAAGCACCAATAACACAGACCAATCAACAAAAGGAAATCCCCCTCCTATCATCGTCTTCAAATTGGAAGCTTCTGACTGGGAGAATCTACAGGTTGGTGACCACGCCGTCTTAGAAGGACGGGTCAACTCAATGACTGTCCCCAAGCGCCAAGGCAATTCTCAACCGGCACCTGAAATCCTCATGGAGTATGGCATTCTCATTAAACACATCCCGCACAAAGAATGAGAATCCGCTTAATCTAACGAAAATTGATCAAGGTCAATAAGCAAGAGCTCCGCGAGGTATTTCTCCTGTCGAGGGTCTTGCCATCCTTCCTCGTGATTGGCGAGGAGCCAGAGGGCCTCGTCCATCCAAACGGCGAGCAAAACATTTTGCCAATGGCGCCGCTCTTGCGCAGTCAATGCGACCTTTTCCACATACCCTTGCAGAAATGAAGTCCATTGTTCCAGCGTAAGAGCCCGACTTTGTTCAAGGATTCCATCGTTGTGAAAGAGCAGCGCGGCGATCGCTAAATCATAGATTCGGGGAATAAAACCAGCGTTATCTGGGTCTATGAGCCAAGGGCTTTCCCCAGGCGGATAAATCAAATTGGAGGCTTTAAAATCCCAAGTACAATTCACCTGAGGAAAACTCTCTTGAATTAGCTCGTCTAAGACCTCCGAGAAGTAACGTTCGCCAAATTGGTTTAACTGTGCAACAGCGCGTTTTTCCAGCTCTGGCAGAGCACGACGCACACAGTTTAGAATCGTCTCTTTGTCCTCTTCATAGACCTCAGAATCGATCGCCACGATGGACTGTAGTTGAGGAAGCCCCAGGTCTTCTTGCTCCATACTATGTATCTGGCCAAGCAAAGCTCCGGCCTGTCTGAATTGAGCCTGGGAGCCCGTATATGGTATTCCTTCAATAAATGGATAGACAACCCACATCTCCGCTTCTTCGCCCATTCTAAATCGGCGGGGATTTTCCCCAGGAAAGGTCTCCGGAGAGACAACCTTGCAAGCTTGAGCAGTGAGGGATGCCAACCAAGAACAAACAGCCTTAGCCCGCTTCGGGTCTTTGGCCGCACGTTTTAGAACCCAATCTCTTCCCCCTTTTGAGAGGCGATACACCGGCGAGTAGGCGTACAGGCTCTCAGGGAATTGATTGTCCTTTACCTCTAAGCCAAAGGCTCTCGCTATGTCAATATGTTCCATCCGTGTTCAATCCAGCCTTTACTTTTTGGGCCAAGGCTTAGCTTCGCAAAAAGCGCCAGCAGTGAATAGAGTCGAGTCATTGAATTGAGTCGCGCCCTTGTTAGACACTCTTTGACGGGT
>JARGOJ010000396.1:0-5690 GCA_029210225.1 Planctomycetota bacterium | reverse complement strand
AATGAACTCCAATTGATGATCGATCATGTCTCACTCTCTGTAGAAGACATCACCAAAGCCAAACACTTTTATACGAAGGCCCTCGCCCCCCTCGGCCTCGGACTTGTAGGCGAATACAGCGCCGAGGAAAGTGGAGACGTCGCCGCTGCAGGCTTTGGCATTGGTCGAAAGGGCTCCTTCTGGCTCCTTGAATCAGGACAACAAAGCCCACCGAGCCATGTGTGTTTTCGCGCCTCAAGCCACGAAGCAGTGCGACAGTTCTATCAAGCTGGCCTCGACGCAGGGGGAATGGATAATGGCCCTCCAGGACCTCGTGAGCTCTATCACCCGGCCTATTACGCAGCGTTCATTCACAGCCCTGAAGGTCACAATATCGAAGCTGTTTGCTTTGAAGACGGAGCCTGATTTAACGTTGAGCTCTCTCGGGTGTATGATTCCCGTAAAATGAGTCTTAGACAAAGGTCTCTGCGAGGTCCATTAAGACTCCGGAGTTTCTCGTTGAGCGCTCTAATTCTTGCGCTGTAAGCGGCCTCGCTTCGCGAATTTTCGCCAAGGCCTCTGTCTGAGTCAAAGCACTTTTCCGCAACAAGAAATAGAAGACCACCCCCGTCCGATGCAAGCCCGCTGAGCAATGCAAGACAACGCTTCTTGCTGGAGAGCTGCTCAGGACATCAAGAATCGGTCCAAGCTCGGAGAGCGAACGCTTGTCCTCCAAAGCCTCAAGACGTCGCCCTGACAGCGGCCGATGCCACCAAGTCAGCCCAAGCCTGCGACATTCCTCGGGAAGCTCTGGGCGCATTTCGTCGGCGCGCTGAAGCGTCACCACGTCGGTTGCACCCCACGACTCCTTCCATTCTCGCAGGCGCCGCAAAGAAGGCGCTCCTGCAGCGGTCATGCGGCCAGAGAGGCAGGTGCTCCATGAGCTGGCGCTCAGGCTATTCTTAATCTTTGATTTTTCTTCATTCATAGTCGAGGAGACTTTGGAGGCGAGAAAGGATGTTAAAACCACAGGGAGCAATTCTATGACTCCGCCAATCTTCGCCACTGAACGGTCATCCAACTGGCCACACAGCGGTCAGGAATTTCTCGGGAGCGACCGAGTCGCGCAGAGCTTTACAGCTTCGCCCCATCCCTCTACCATAGCGACCAAGTCACAGCGTTGATTGAAGAAGCTGAACAAGCCCATTAAATTTGAGACAGGACGAGGACACTGATATGAGCTACGAAGACAGAGCCGCCGGAGCCATTGTAGGAGCCTTTATTGGTGACGCCTTAGGAACCGGTTGCCACTGGTACTACGACCTCGATGAAATGCGAAGACACTACGGCCCCTGGGTGAAGGACTATGTTGCGCCCCGGTCAGGACACTACCACGATATGCTCAAGGCCGGTCAATACAGCCAAACTGGCGAGGTCTGCTTTCTGCTGCTTCAGTCTCTAACAGAATGCAAAGAACACGACGCCAACGATTTTCTTTCCCGCATTGATTCGCTCCTCTCCACCCTCGACGGCACCGCATTCTCAGGGCGATTCACTGAGGGTTACATGCGTGACATGTTCGCCGCCAGAAAATTGGGGAAGGATTGGAGTGACCCCGAGACTCCTTCTTGGGCCGATACCAGCGAAGCCGCCATGCGATTACCGCTCATCGCAGCCCTCTATGGGCGAGACAGGCACGCCGCGGGACGGGAGATGCTTCGAAACACTCGACTGACCCACCAGGATCCCCTCGTCGTTGCTCAATCGACGGCTTTTGGCTTGGTCATTCGTGAGCTCATTTCTGGGGCTCCCCTAAATCCGGGGATAGCCGGCCCCGCTCGCGCTCTGGCCAAAGGCCCCAACGCCATCGCCAACGACCCTCGCGCCAGAGGCCTCGCCTCCCTACCGACCGAAGATCTCGCCTTGATTGACTCCATTCTTCAACCCGCATACATTATTAGTTCCGCCCAAGATCCAAAAACCAAACTCGAAGAACCCTGGCGGGCATCCATGGTCTACGGAATGGCCTGCGCCATCCATTTCCTCATTCCCGCAGCTTATTACATCGCCGGATCCTTTCCCGGGCAATTTGAAGAGCCTGTCCTCCACGCGGTCAATGGTGGTGGAAACAATATGGCGCGAGCGTGCCTGACAGGAGCTTTGGCAGGGGCTCAAGTCGGTCTCAGTCAAATTCCAAAGCGCTTTATTGATGGGCTCGAAAACAGTGAAGACATCGTTAAAATGAGTAAGATGATTGCAAGCGGCTTTTAATTTCAGCCTTCAAGGGATACTTTAGCTCTCTTCCTTCAGCCGGTCTGCGCCTTTCTCCCGACCTCTCTAGCAGAATTGAGATCTTGTGAAGACTCCCTCCATCCTTCTCTTTGTGACAGCCATCTTTTTTTCAATGATTCAAGTGTCCTACGCGGGAATCACACTGACTGAGATTAAGCTGCCCAATAGCATAGAGCCCGGGTCAACTCTCTACCTTGGTAAGGACCAAGTCACCAAGCTCAGAAAGAGAGCAGGGGCCGGTCCCGAGAAGAAGCTGATCGTGGGCTTCAAAAAATTCGTCAAGCGGCAGTGGGCCAAAGCGCAAAAGAAGGGTCAGGACGACCTCAAATCTCGGGTCGCAAAAGCCGCGGGCTTACTCGCTCTCATTGGAGAGAGCAGCGATTTGCCCAACTCCACGAGCTACGAAGAAGTCGTCCTCAACTGCCTGAGCAATGCTGACAATCGAAAGCCCCGTGCGCTGATGCCTTCAAAAGGAGACATCAATGTTCTTCAAGACTCCGGGCGATTGCAGTCTTTCGCCGAAGCCTATGACATGATTCGCGAGAAAAAACTCGACCCCGGGGCGAAGAAGAAAGCGGAAGATAAGCTTGCCAATTGGGCTGAGTCTATGCGTCGGGACGTCAATTTAGTGGGCGCCTTCGGAGTTCCCGGACATCGAGACAACTGGGGGATCAAAGGCGGATGCAGCCTCATCACAGTGGCCCTCACGCTGCCCCATCACGAAAAGGCTGGCGCCTGGTTAAAATTTGGTTTTACCCTCGTCAATGATTCGTTGAATCGAGTCAGCAGCGAATGGGGATGGTACGGTGAAGGTCCCCATTATTTGAATTACTCCATGAACAACCTCGCCCCCGTGGCCTACCAAGTTCGCAATCGCTGCAAGGTCAATTGGTTCAAAGATCTAAAATCTCTCATCACGACCTCCCTCGCCATGAGACAACCCGACGGAATCTCGATGCCTTTTGAAGAAGGTATTCCCGTCGCCTTCCCTTTCGATGTCCTTGCTCCCGCCTATCCGAAACTAGGCCCCGTCTTGCTCTGGGCATGGGAGAACAGCACAAAGGCAACCAGTAACTTCGAAGTGCAACAGTATCACGGGGTCACCCGTTTTATCATTGGCGACCCAGGCCTCAAATCGCGAGCACCGAAAGCGCCCTATACGAGATTTATCAAAGGAGATGTCCACGCACATGTGTTGAGAAGCTCCTGGCAAAAAGATGCTCAACAGCTCACAATGCTGACCGCGAGAGACTTCCAAAGCCGAACGATGACGGCGAGTCGTCACAATCACCAGAACCCTCTTGATTTGACGCTCTTTGCTAACGGGCAGCCGCTTCTTGTAACTAGCGGCGGGGGCCCCTTAGTCACTCGATCCAAGCGCAGGAGTTACTATATACGCCCGGCCTCAAAGAATGTCCCTTTGGTCAATGGACAGGCGCCGTTTATCACTGATTTCTCTCGAATTCATAGCGAGTATTATCTCGACAGCCGAGATTCCAATAAGCGCCAACATCGCTTTCTTGATGGCGCAAAAACAACGGTTAAGAATTATGGCGACGCAAAAGAAATGTCGCGCTCCGTCGCGATGATTGACGATTCAATCTTTGTTGTTATCGATCGAATGCGCGCCAACGCTCCCCAAGAATTGACCACTCCTTGGCGGGGAAACGGATCTCTCGAAGTAAAGCAGAACAGCGAGCACTTTGTTTCCGGGAAATGGAGCTGCAATAAAGTGCCGCTCTTCGCTCATTGGACATCAATCCAAGATTTAAGTGCCAAGAAAACTCCGGCCTTTTACGCGCATCGCTGGAATAAAGAGCAAACCATTGATTCCCTCACCATTCAAAGCAAAGCCAAATCAGTCAATATCCTCGGCGTCTTTCAATCGACCCAGCAGACAGCCCTCGAATGGAAGGTCCTCAGGGGACAGGGGGCAGCGTTAGAAAGCGTTGACAGCAAGCGTCAGGCCATTGAATTATTGGCTGGCGACAGTGGTCAATTGCTCGAATTTGGCAAGCGTCAATTCAATGGTGAGCTCGCGGTTCTACGTCGTAACAAGCGAGGTTTAATATCATTCGGTTTTCTGGGAGTCACGGAATACAAAGACAAGAGTCAAATGACACTCAAAGCTTCGCAAGCCTTGAGCCTGTCAGTGTCTTTCGAGAAGAAGTGGCTTGTTCTCACAGTCTCCCCAAGTTCCGACGGCCCTTGGTCTCTAGAGCTTAAGCAATTGCCAAAGATCAGCCGATCCCTGCGCTATAAAGCAAGCTTCAATGACAAACCATTGACAGGGGCTCAGTTCAAGAAGAAAGGGAACTCTCTCTTCTTGACCAAGCTCCAAGGCAAAGGCGTGGTCTACGTCTCCCCGTGAGCCTTGGCAATTTGCGATTTTGATATCAGTCAAGATCCCAGTCGCTCTGACCTTCAGAGAACACAACATCGGCGTCAATTCCGAGGAATCGGGCCAGACGAAAACGGATTTTCTTTAAGTCATCGGAGTGAACCCGGCCAATGGGCTCTGTTTGAGACAGATTTGATTTCTGTAGGGAGTAAACGAGGTGAGCTTGGGCAATGGAGCCCATTTCAAGCCCCGTGCAGAGGTGGGAGAGCGCGACTCCTGTGGCTTGGCCCCCACGCTTTATGCAGCTCGTCAGGGGCACAACAATCAAAGTCTCCAAGGCGTTTAGATAGCAAACTTGAAGAATGACGCAGGGCCGCGTCTTCATATCTTCATTTAAGGGATCTCGGTCCAGATCGAAGAGATAAATCTGACCGTCTTCAAACTCACTCACCTCGCCTTCTTTTTTCTACTCAGAGAAAATCTAAAACTGTCATTCCGCGACTGCCACGAAGACTAAGTCTAACTTAGCTTGAGCCATTGAGTCAAAGGAAAGCCGGCGAGCAATCAAGAGCGAGGTGGAATGGAATAGGTCAGCGCGGCGTGAGCGACCGGGGCATTCTTGTCGCCGCAATGAAGGATTACATCGCCGACGCTGAGGCTTCGCCCCAGCTTCATGATCCTCGCTTCGGCGATCAATTTTCCCGGGAGGGGCTTTCGCATGAAGTTCATATTGGCTCCGGTTGTGACGGTCAGCGCCTTTGGTCCAATCATTCCCAACGTGGCAATATAAAAGGCGCAATCGGCCAGAGCGAACATAGCCGGTCCGGAAACGGTACCACCAGGACGTAAATCACTGTCTTTTGACCATTGGCTGACAACCGCTCGATAGGGCGCCAACTCTTCGATACAATAGCGATCTTGCAGCTGGGGAAACTCCTTCTGTAGAAATGCGATCAAGTCAGCTTTCGTGATTTTAAGGCTCATCGGCGCGGCCATCTTTCCAGTAGAGTTCGTAGAGAGTCCAAGTCATATCAGGACTTCTGACAGCGAGCTATTCTCTTTTATGGGACCCTCTGTT
>JARGOJ010000395.1 GCA_029210225.1 Planctomycetota bacterium | reverse complement strand
GCCGTGAATTTCGTTAGGGTTCAGTCATTTAGCCCGCTAAACTCCTATCACCCTGTCTCATTCACAGCCCAATATTCTAGCCAGAGACCCTATGAATCTAAGAATCCCAGAACACTAGACTACCACCGAAAATCGCAGTTGACACAGACTCGATCGCATTCGTCGATCTTGTTCCCAAGCTCGTTCAGACACTCCGGACAAATATGATCGGGCATGTAAACTTCTTCGACTTGGCCACTTCGTCTGACGATGGTGAATCGCGAACGGGTTCTTAGGGTCGCGAGCGGGTCCCAAAGAGGCCCAGATTCCGCCTTTGTTCGTAGGAGCGGGTCGCCAGCGTGTTGTTGATAGAGAGGAAGTTTACGTGGAAGTTTTGTCTTTTTTTCCGGGCCCTCTTCTCCGAGATAGCCAATTTTCTCCCGCAGTCCTTCCTGCTCCCGTCGGGCTTCAAGTCCCAGTGTGAGCCCATACTCTTGCAAAATATCCAACAAACTAGACAGGGCTCCAGCGTCTATCAGGCGAGTGACCTCACGGGCGACTTCTTCATTCCCTAAATAGAAGCTGGAAACATCGGCGCGGCTGTGCATACTGTGCCCCCAAATGTAGGCCAAACCAGGAAACAACAATGGACTCAGTAAAAAATATCCGAAACGTAGCGATCATTGCTCACGTTGACCATGGAAAAACAACCTTGGTCGATCAGATGCTCAAGTTCGCCAAAGTGTTCTCAGACCATCAAGAAGTCGAAGAGCGCATCATGGACAATCATGACCTTGAGCGCGAACGCGGCATCACGATCTTCTCAAAAAATTGTTCTCTCCAATGGAAAGGCGTCCGGGTCAATTTGATTGATACACCTGGACACGCCGACTTTGGTGGAGAAGTTGAGCGAGTCTTGAGAATGGCGGATGCCGCCCTGATTCTCGCCTGTGCTCACGAAGGTCCCATGCCCCAAACACGCTTCGTGCTCCGCAAGGCCATGATGCACAACCTTAACCTCTTAATTGTGGTGAACAAGGTCGATCGCCGAGATGGCCGACCGCTTGAAGCCCGCGATGAGGTCCTCGAACTGCTCATCGACCTTGAAGCCTCTGAAGACATCCTCGAAACACCCGTCATTTTTGCCTCGGCGAAAGACGGAAAAGCGAGCATGACCCTTGAGGACTTCTCCTCCGCTGAGAATATCGAGTGTCTCCTCGACGCCATTGTCGACCACGTCAAGCCACCTAAGGCCGAGCCTGAGAAGCCATTCCGCATGGCGGTATCCCAGGTTGACTACGATCCGTACATTGGTCGTATTGCCATCGGTAAAGTGGATCAGGGCAGCCTCAAGGCCGGATCCCGCGCCCTTCGCTGTGTCTGGGAAGGCAAAGATGAGACGTCCGAAGTCAAAAAAGTCTTCCGTTTCGAAGGCGTCGGCCGTACCCAGGTCGATTCCATCCACGCGGGTGATATCGCTGCGATTGCCGGCGTTGAGAACATCACAATTGGCGACACGATCTGCGAAGTTGGCTTCCCAGATCGTCTTGAGCCCGTTGCGATTGATTCCCCCACTGTAGCCATGCGCTTTATCGCCACAAACAGCCCGTTCCGTGGTCGCGAAGGAGAATTCGTGACCAGTCGCCAACTCCGTGACAGGCTTGAGCGTGAAGCTCGATCCAACGTCGCGCTTCGAGTTTCAAAAACCGAAGCGGCCGATCAATACGAAGTGGCCGGTCGTGGAATTCTCCACCTCGGTATTCTCATCGAAGAGATGCGCCGCCAAGGTTATGAATTCCAAGTCTCTCAACCCCGCGTGATCGAAAAGGTCAGCGAAGATGGCGAGCGCCTTGAGCCCATCGAGCTATGCATCGTGGACGTCGTCGAAACCTTTGCCGGTAAAGTCATTGAAATCATGGGTGAGCGTCGCGGCGAGCTTCGCTCTGTTCAGCCTATGGGATCAACATCCCGTCTCGAGTTTGAGGTTCCTGCCCGAGGCCTGATTGGCGTCCGCGGTCGTATCCTCACCGCGACCAGTGGTGAAGCCAGCATGAATCACCAATTCTTGAAATACGATTCCTTCAAGGGCACCATTCCTCAGCGTATGGTTGGCGTGCAGATCGCCAGCGAGACAGGCAAGACCACCACCTATGCTCTCGAAGGCCTCGAAGATCGCGGCCCTTTGTTTGTTGGTCCGAGTATTGACGTCTACGAAGGTCAAGTTGTCGGTGAACACTGCCGCGACCAAGACATTGAAGTCAATGTTTGCCGCAAGAAAGCTCTGACAAACATTCGTTCATCGTCTTCCGACCGCAAGCTCATGCTCGCGCCACCCCGCGTCTTCAGCGTGGAAGAAGCCCTTGAATACATCGGTCACGATGAGCTTGTTGAGATCACACCGAAGAGCATTCGCATTCGCAAGGTGAAGCTCAACGCCAAGGATCGCAAGAAGGCAAAGATGAAGGCGAAGGGCGAGTAACCCTCACCCAGCACACCTCACACATAAAATCAGGAGAAGCTCAGCTTGAGCTTTCTCCTGTTTTTTTTGCGACGCCGATCACTTGCGTTCCGGCTCCCCATATCACCAGAGGAAACTTGGGTCTAGGCCGGTCAGGTTCTCGCTGAAGGCTGTGAAGACGGTGTCGTGAGATGTCGTTGCCGCTCCCCATCACATGAGTCAAAAGCTTTGGCGAAGAGGAGTACGCCGCTCACCCAAGATCGGTGAAAGCTCGGCGCCATTTTCTATTTTGAAAGATTGGTTTTCGGCAGCTCATTCTCCGAGTCAGACGTCTCTGAGTCTGAAGTCCCTGAGTCCTCTTCAGAGCTCTCTTGCTTTGGCTCAAGGCTTTCAGTCTTCGCGGCGACTTCTTCAGCAACAGCTGCTTGCCGTAGATGATAAATCGGCAGCTTTTGAGACTCGTGATAGACACGAATAATGATCTCCGCCAGCAAACCCATGAGGAAGGTCTGAATGGCGATGCCTCCCATGAATAAAGAGCCCAAAATCATGGGGGAAATCCACTCGGCTCCTTCAATAAAGATCATGCGGAGACAGACGAAGGCGAATAAGAGCACGGACACGAGCGCGCAAAAGACCGCCGCTGATCCAAAGACATAGATGGGCTTCGTTGAATAAGATCCAAGGAACTTCACCGTCGCCAAGTCGAGGACCACTTTGAAGGTCCGCGCTAATCCATACTTTGACACCCCCGCCAAACGAGGATGATGCTTGACCGGAAGCTCTGTCATTCTGGCGCCGATCCAAGAGCAGTGCGCGGGAATGAAGCGATGCATTTCGCCATAGAGATGGAAACTCTTAAGCAAGTCAGCGCGATAGACCTTGAGAGAGCAACCGTAGTCCCGGAGGTGAACCCCGGTCACCTTGCGAATGATGAAGTTGGCGATGCGGGAGGGAAGGATTCGAGTCAGAAAGGGGTCTTGGCGACGTTCACGATAGCCCGAGACGAGGTCATAGCCCTCTTCAGCTTTCGCGACCAGCTTTGGAATGTCGCTCGGATCATTTTGTCCATCCGCATCGAGAAACGCGATGAGTTTGCCATCGGCGGCGTCGATACCCGCCGCCATCGCGGCGGTCTGCCCGAAGTTTCGTCGGAAAGTAAAAACTCGAATACGCTTGTCGGCGTCCGCGAGTTTTTCAAGCATTTCCAAACTTCGGTCTTTGCTCCCGTCGTCCACGTATATGATCTCGAAGCTTCGCCCCCAAGGGTCCAAGGCTCCGACTATACTGGTGTGAAGAGCATCGAGGCTTTCTTCTTCATTGTAGACCGGTAAAACAACCGAGAGATAAGGTTTGGCTTCGACCACTGCTTCAGTCCACATTAGAAAGAGAATGAGATAGTAAAATGAGCAAATCTACTATCCCAAAATATCGGAGCGGCTTTTGAAAGTTCTTATCACTGGAGCAGCTGGATTTATCGCCGGCCATCTTTGCAAACGACTCATTGGCGAGGGCCATCACGTTGTGGGAGTTGACAGCCTTGACCCCTACTACGATCTATCCATCAAAAGAGCGCGTCTAAAAACTCTGTCCTCAGAAAATGCTTTTGAGTGGATCGAGGGCGATCTCTGCGATAAAGACGTGTCGGAGGCCTGCGTCTCTAAGAACATCGATCTCGTCATCCATCTCGCCGCGAGACCTGGAGTGAGATCCTCCCTCGACGATCCTTATGGCACCTTCCAACGCAACCTCATGGCCACGATTCAACTTCTCGAAGCCATGAAACGACACGGCGTGAAGAAGATGGTCTTTGCCTCTTCGTCCTCCGTCTATGGCGGGACAGCCAAGCCTCCGTTTCGAGAACAGGATGCCGGGGAATCCCCCTTGTCACCTTACGCCGCCAGCAAGCGGAGCGTCGAGCTTCTCCTCAATTGCTACGTCAATAACATCCCATTGGGTGCAACCTCCCTTCGCTTCTTCACCGTCTACGGCCCTTACGGACGCCCTGACATGGCGATAGGTAAGTTCGCCCAGTTTCTCTTTGAAGAGAGAGAGGCGCCGCTCTATGGCACCGGAGAGGCTATTAGAGACTTCACCTACGTCTCCGACACCGTTGACGGTATATGCAGAGCCGCAGACAATCTAGAAGAGGGGACGCACAAGATTTACAATCTGGGCGGAGGAAACCGAGTCTCAATGCTAAAGGTGATTGAGCTGCTTGAGAAATATTCAGGCAAGACGCTCAAATTAAAGCGTCTGCCTGCTTTCTCAAGCGATATGAAAGTCACTGAAGCCTGTCCAGACAAGGCAAAAGAAGAGCTGGGTTGGTTTCCAAAGGTCTCTATCGAAGAGGGAATTGAGCGCACCGTCGCTTGGGCGCGGACGAAGTATGGAACTCCATGTGCGGAATCATAGGCCTCACCGGGCCTGGCGCGAGCCTTTGGATCGAGGATATGACACAGACCCTGGAGCATCGGGGTCCTGACACCTGGGGCACCTTCTCCGATCATCGCGTCTCCCTCGGACACCGGCGCCTTGCCATTCTGGACCTCAGCGACGACGGCCGTCAACCGATGATCCAGGGCTCGGTGCACGTCGTCTTCAACGGCGAGATCTACAATTTCCGGGAGCTACGAACGGAGCTGACAGCCCTTGGCGCTCGCTTTCGTACAAAGACAGATACAGAGGTTCTCATCCACGGCTACAAAGCCTGGGGTAAGGCCTTGTTTTCTCGGCTCAACGGTATGTTTGCCCTGGCCATTTATGATTCAGCGCGGAAGAAAATCGTCCTAGCCCGGGATCGCAGCGGGCAAAAGCCCCTCTACTATGCTCTCTTCAAGGATCAGAGCGGACGAGAGCGTCTCGCCTTCGCCAGTGAGCTGCGCGCCCTCTCCGCCTGCCCGTCCATCCCTAAATCACTGAATTTAAGGTCGCTGACAAAGTTCCTCTCCTACGACTATGTCCCGGTGCCTCAATCCATTCTGGCAGGTATTCAAAAACTCCCCGGAGGAAGTTTCGCCGACTTCGATTTAGGCAGCGGCACATTCCAAATTAAGAAATATTGGAAGCCTCACTACGAAGAGCGATCACTAAGCCTTGACCAGGCTGCCAAAGAGCTCAGAGAACGACTCTTGTTGTCCCTTGAGCGACGCCTGCAATCAGACGTTCCCCTTGGGGTCTTTCTGTCCGGAGGAATAGATAGCTCGACCCTGGTCGCCCTGCTAAAGCAGGATCTGGGAATCCGTGACCTCGCGACCTTCTCCATAGGTTTTGATGACGCCAGCTTCGACGAATCCAAACACGCTCAGCTCATCGCGGAGACATTTGGGACAGAGCATCACCTCCAGGTCTTCAACGAGAAGGACATGACCGATTTGGTCCCGAGGGTCTTTGACCACATCGATGAGCCCTTCGCCGATCCCTCAATCCTTCCAACATATATGCTCTGCGAATTGACTCGAAAGCATGTGACCGTGGCCCTGGGGGGCGACGGAGGAGACGAGTTGTTTGCTGGCTACGACCCCTTCCGAGCCTGGGCTCCAGCGCAGTTTTTGAGTTCCTTTATGCCTGGAATGGCGAGCAAGCGCTTGCTGTCAAAGGCCGTTTCGTTTATGCCCGTCTCAGAAAAGAACATGAGCTTTGAGTTTCGCGTAAAGAGGCTGATGCGAGGACTATCCAAGCCTCCTCCCTACCGACACAGCGCTTGGCTGTCCCCATTCGAGCCAGAGATGCTCAGGAACTTGCTCAGCGATGGCGCACACGCGCAGTTGAAGCAGAGTTGGGGCGCGGATGTTTTGTCGCAAGAGTCCCTTTGGGATGAGAGCTTAGATGCTTGGCGAGAGGGTGGCACCACGACAAGCACGCTCAATCGCCAGATCAACTATTACTTCCGCTGTTATCTGGGGGAGGGCATTCTCACCAAGGTCGATCGAGCCAGTATGGCTCACTCTCTAGAGCTTCGTGCGCCTTTCCTCGATCCAGAATTGATCGACTGGGCGGCGACCTTACCCGACTCTATGAAGCTCTCTGGGAGCCAAGGCAAGGTTGTTCTCCGTCATATGGTGAGGGACCAATTGCCAAGATCTATTATGGCGCGACCCAAGAAGGGCTTTGGAATCCCAGTATCGCGCTGGCTTCGCGGTCCACTGAGAGATTGGATTGAAGATTTGTTGAGCGAGGCCTCATTGAAATCACTGGGTCTCTTTCGCTACAAAACCGTCCGTCGTCTCCTCGACGAGCATATGTCAAAGAAAATTGATCGACGTAAGGAACTATGGGCCCTAGCGACGTTTATGGCCTGGCATCGGCGTTTCTTTTAACAGACTCATAGCAAGGTCGGATCTCGGTCTCGAAAAACGATTGTTTTCTTGTTTAGGCGAGGAACATCAACGGTCATCCGTCAAATTATGAGACGCAAAAATAGTTTTTTTCAAAAACGGCATCGAAGGCCCTAGTTTAGCGGCCCCGATGATGTGTGAGGCCCGCATAAAATCTTGGATAAAACCGTCAGCGAACGGATCTTTCTGGGGAAAACCGCTCTTTCGAGGACCGATTGACTCAACAAAGTGAGCTTGAGACTCGTTCTCAACGATCCTAGTTCGTATGCGGGCGACTCGGCGAAGCTTAGCTAACGTCGCCGCCAGCATGGCACCCTACAGATGTGTGGGACTTAAGAGGAGGAGCTTTCAATGATTTCATTGAGCTTCGCGATGAGTTCAGCGGGTTGATAAGGCTTGTTCAAAAACCCGGCGAGGCCTTGCGATTTGAGGCGCGAGATCAGCGCTGGATCTTCAAGGCCGCTCGACAAAATGATCGGCACAGTCGGCTGGATCTTGCGAATTGCGTGGAAGACTTCTTCGCCATTCAAGGTGGGCATGACCATGTCGCAAAGAACCGCGTCGATCTTGTCTTTGTTCGCCTGAAACAGCGCGACGCCTTCATCACCGTTCGTCGCAGCTAAGGACTCGTATTCAAAGAACTTTAAAATGGACTGAGCGAGATCTCGGACAATGTCTTCATCGTCGATGACAAGAATCAGCGTTTTTTGCTTCTCCATCAAGACGACCGCCTTGTACTCACTTTAGGAAGTAAGTGTTAGAAGTCCTTGGACCAAAAAGCCTTCAGTGAGCGCGAGTGCAAACACAATAAGAGACGACACTAAGGGAAACTGGGCGTTCGCGTTGTTCTCGAAGCCAACCACAGTTGCTTTGCTCTGCATCATAGTCGCGCCAAGGCTTGCGAAGAACGAGTAAGAACACAGCAGCGTCCAAAGGAGCCATGGCGCCATGATTTGAAAAGTGAAGGCTAAGGTGGTGAACAAGACTAAGTAGCTCGCCAACGACACCACAAAGACGCGCTTCCCTAGAATAGGCTTA
>JARGOJ010000394.1:7003-7813 GCA_029210225.1 Planctomycetota bacterium | reverse complement strand
AGGTCTTCCAGAGAGAGAGCTCAGTGAATATGACCGCTGCTGTATCTGTGGTCCAACGCCTATGATGCGCGCCGTTGCAGATTATGTTTCCGGGGCCATTCCTACCGTTGAAGTGTCCCTCGAAGAGATGATGGGATGCGGTTTTGGCATCTGTTACACCTGCCCGGTGAAACGCTCTGACAGTGAATTGTTTTATGGAGCTTGCTACGACGGACCCGTCTTTCAGTATGAATCTATTGCTCTCTAAGTCTCTCCAAAGCTCTATTGACCCAAGGAACCGGACTTCTCCACTATGATTGATCTTGGACGCTCGCTCACTCTTCAGAATCCTTTGCTCATGGCCAGCGGCACATTTGGCGTGGGAGATAAGCTTCCGGAATATTGGGAACATGCCGGGGCCTTCGTCGCTAAGACAGTCACCCCAGAGATGCGTCCAGGAAACCCTCCGCCCCGCTTAGTTGAGACGCCTTCGGGGATCATTAACTATGTTGGCCTGCAGAACCCGGGAATTGACGGCTACGTCGAGCTTGTCTCTCAATTGAAGTTCCCGACGCATTTCATTTCGAGCGTTTACGCAGTCAATGAAGACGACGTTCGACAAATGATGGAGAAGATTGAAGCGATTGACGGTATCTCTGGCTATGAATTGAACCTCTCCTGCCCAAATGTGGCTCACGCGGGGGTCTTACCAGACATTGACCACGGAATGGTGGCGCGAATTGTCAAGTTGGCCCGGTCTCTCACCGACAAGTGGATTTGCGCCAAGCTCCCACCCTATTCTTGTATCGAAGCAGGTCCAGTCTGCGAGGG
>JARGOJ010000394.1:0-6993 GCA_029210225.1 Planctomycetota bacterium | reverse complement strand
TGTGTCAGCAATACTTTTCCGGCGATCGCCTTTAATCCTCAAGGTAAGAAGATACAAGGTGGTTTGTCGGGACCAGCCGTCAAGCCTATGGCGCTCTACAACGTCTTTCAGACAGCCAAGAAGGTCAATATTCCAGTGATTGCTTCAGGGGGAGCGAGGTCCGGTCGATGCGTGAAGGAGTTTATTGAGCTGGGAGCGACGGCGGTACAGATTGGCAGTATTAACTTTGTCGAGCCAGGCGCGATTCTACGAATTCTTAAAGAATGGAAAGAACTCCAGGCATGAGTGAAACTCAGAGCTACAACGAGAAAGTCAACGCACGGATTAAGGCCATTGGGTCACGCCTATGCGTTGGGTTAGATCCTCGAATTGAACGCATTGATGGGTCTGTGAAAGACTTTTTGATAAAAGTCATTGAACAGACGAGTCCCCATGCTGCGGCTTTCAAGCCCAACATTGCTTACTTCGAGGCGATGGGCTTAGAGGGTTATCAAATTCTTGATGAGCTTATTCGTCATGTCATCCCGAAGGACGTGCCCATTATTCTCGACGCAAAACGCGGAGACATTGGCGCCACCCAGGAACACTATGTAAAAGCCTACTTTGAGAACTGGGACGTCGACGCGGTCACCCTCAGTCCTTATATGGGTTTTGACTCTATTGAGCCCTTTCTCAATACAGCGGGTAAGGCCGTCTACCTATTGGCCGTGACATCTAATAAGGGGGCTTCGGACTTGCAGTTCCTAGAGACAAGCGACGGGCGGAAGCTGTTTCAGCATGTCTTCGATATGGCGGAGCGCGCCAAGGATCTGCCTGGAACGGTAGGCTTTGTCATGGGATTGACGAACTTGAGCCCCGAGCTGCTCGCCAGCGTACCCGATAGTCCTCTGCTTATTCCAGGGCTCGGCGCTCAAGGTGGTCAATTAGACGGTCTCAACGCAGATTCAAAGACAGCCCCTATGCTCTTCAATTCATCCCGAGGAATACTCTTCGGGGCCGACGGTGACTTCGCGTCACGAGCGATCGCAACAAAGGAGAAGATTAATCATGCCATCTGAAGAATTTGTTCTAAACATATTGAGACAGTCAGAGGCCCTGTTAGAGGGGCATTTTATTCTGGCGAGTGGCAAGCACAGCGCCCACTATGTTCAGGTCGCGCAGCTCTGTCAGTATCCTGATCGATTGGCGAGTATTCTCAAAGAGACGACCGAAGACTTTTCAAGCCTCGACTTCACAACCTTTGTTTCTGCGGCCATTGGCGGAATTACAGTCGGTCAACAATTGGCGCTTCACCATGGAAAGCGCCATGTCTTTTGTGAACGAAAAGACAACGTGATGTTGCTGCGCCGAGGCTTCAATTTTAAGCCCGGTGAAAAAGTTGTCCTCGTTGAAGACGTGATGACAACTGGCGGAACCGTCAACGAGATTCGAAAAATCGTCGAAAATCTTGGCGCGGAGATTGTGGGTATCTTTGCCTTGGTCAACCGATCTGGTGAAACCGGCGCGACATGGGATGGTTTTAAGTTCGTCCATTCCATCCATTTACAATTCCCAGTCTTTGAAGCTGACGCAGTTCCCAGTGAACTCCAGGCGATTCCTGTCAGTCGCCCCGGCAGTAAGAAAGTTACAGGAAAGGCCTGATTTCATGAGCGCTTCTGGTCAATTATTGCGAGAGATCATTGAGAACTTTGCGCCTCGGCGCTTCGCCATGGACGGCGACAAAACCGGGCTCCAAGTTGGAAGCTTCGATCGGAGCTTCTCTAAAGTACTAACGACCCTGGATGTCACTCCCGAAGTCGTCCAGGAGGCCGTCGACAACAAGGTAGACCTCATTGTGTCCCACCACGCTGTCGTCTTTAGGCCTCTTAAAGATCTGCGTACTGATAATCCGAAGGGGGCGCTCTTAGAGACGCTCATTAAGAATGACATCGCCGTCTATGTTCCCCACACCGCGATGGACATTACAAGCGGCGGTATCAACGACCAGCTCGCGGCCCTCTTTGATTTAGAAGATGCCCGCTACCTCAAAGAAACCGGGCGCGATGCATCAGTCTTGCTTGCTTGTTCGGAGCAGGCTGGGGAAGCGCTGACCACTGTCCATTGTGTGGCATCACGGAGCGCACGAAGCGAGGCCAAGCAGTTTAAGAATTTCCATGGGGTTGAGGGCTACCAGATCCCCTTGGACAGCCACAGCACGCCCCGCGGGATTGGTCGTATAGGACGCCTCAAGAAGCCCCTCACTCTTCAAGAGCTGGCTGATACAGTCTTAGCCAAGCTATCGGCTCCTTTCCTCAGAATGATTGGGTCTGGGGATAAAGAGATAAAGAAGGTCGCCTTGCTCTGCGGTGACGGCAATCGCTTTCTCCACGACGCTCAACGACAAGGCGCCGATGTCTTAATCACTGGAGATGTGTATTATCACACCGCCCTCGAAGCCAAAGCCATGGGGATTGCGATTCTCGATCCCGGTCACAACGCGACGGAGCGTTTGGTCGGACCTCTCTGGAAGGACATTCTAGACAAGGGTCTTTCGGAGCGTAAGGTGTCGGACGTTGAGGTTATGGCAAGTAAAATAGCGACAGAGCCCTTCACAGTGCATGTCGCATCATAGTTATTAGAGTCTCTCCGAGAGAAGGATAAAGGACATGGAGTGGTCGCTTCCACACATCGATCATTACTCGTGCGTTGCCTGCGATGCCCACTTTGGGGCGCCGGGTAAAGGATGGTGCGAGCACTGCGGTCCGACCGGGACTTTAACCATTCATTATGATTGGGACTACGTACGGTCGACGATTAGTAAAGAGTCGTTGAAAAACAACCCTGACCCACGCGTTGAGCGCTATGCGCCCCTGCTCCCTTTCCCAGCAAAAGCGACCTTTGCGCCTCTTCCTGTTTGGCGGACGCCCTTAGTGTCGGGGGAGCGAATAGAGTGGAAGGGGGGACCTCTCTGGATAAAGGACGACAGTCGCCTGCCCAGTTCATCACTGAAAGATCGGGCAACTTTTGTGGCCGTCAGTCGCGCCTTGACCTATGGCACCAAGGGAATTGTCTGCGCGTCAACGGGCAACGCAGCCTCGTCCCTCGCGGCCTTTTGCGCGGCCTCAGGCATTCCGGCGACGATTTTAGTGCCAGCATCTGCGCCCCGGCCGAAGCTCGCCCAGGTCATGATTTCCGGGGCCAAGGTTATTCCGGTCGAAGGGACGTACGACGACGCCTTTGATCTCTCTTTGAAGGTCGCCGAGGCCCTCGACTGCGATTTGAGAAGCACAGGAGTCAATCCCTATCTAGCTGAAGGAAAGAAAACATGTGCCTTAGAGATCGCAGAGCAATTTGATTGGAATCCCCCAGAGTTCGTCGCAGTCAGTGTTGGCGATGGATGCATCATTTCGGGATTGGCCAAGGGCTTTCAAGATTTGCACGACTTGGGATGGATTGAGCGAGTGCCAAAGCTCATCGGCGTCCAGGCTGTCGGTAGCTCTAGTTTAGCCCGCGCCTTCGCCCGAGGACTGACCCAGCCAGAGGTCGTTGAGGCGAACACCATCGCTGACAGCATTTCAGTCAACTTACCAAGAGACGGGGTCAAAGCCCTCAGATCCGTTCGTGCAAGTGGTGGTCGTTTTGTGACCGTCACCGACGAAGAGATCCTCGCTGCTATGCGAACCCTGGCATCAAGAATGGGCGTCTTCGCCGAGCCAGCCGGGGCGACTGCGGTCGCTGGTTTGATTAAGTTGGCCAAGCAGGATTCTATTCAGAAGAATGAACGAAGTGTCGCGGTCGTTACCGGGAACATGTTGAAAGATACGGCTTCGGCGTTGAAAGCCATTGGTGAGCTCGCCAAACCCGTTGAAGCAAACATTGATACCATCTTAAAATTACTGGCGCAGTCTTAGTCGACCGACGCCAGTCATTTCAATTCTAATTCAGATTAGCGATTGACTTGACTTCGGCGCTTACTGCGAACAGTGCGAACTATGTCTCCTGGCCGGGCCGGAATCACTTCCCCTGCTAATTCACTCACGATCATTCGAGTCATGAGATAGTTGAGGCGCTCGACGTTGTATTCTGGGATGTGGGGCTCGGCATGTGAGTTCCCCACTCCAGAATCATCGGTGAGGAACAGGTATTTTCCACCGGTGACGAAAGCCGCGTGACGCATGATCAATTCTGCCTGAGATTGAACCCCGCTCCCAGCGATTGGATAGACCACAACTCCTTGGCTTCTTAACTTTGACAAAGCGAATTGAACGCGGCTCTCCCTGGTTCCGTGGGGTGGGGCGTCGGCGATAAGAAAGCAAACTCGTGCGGTTTGGTCTTGGTTCCAGCTAAGAATGGACGCGTCGTTAAGGGCTTCATCCATGGCCTCGGGGTAATCTCCACCGCCCGCTGCTTGTTGATCGTCGAGCAGGTCCTTGAAGTTATCGAGGTCTTCTTGAAAGTCGAATCTCTTTGAGACGTATTGATCACCCTTATCGCGATAAACGACGAGGGAGAAGCGGACCTTTATGTTGTTGTAGCGCGATTTAACCTTAGCAGCGATGTTACTGATTTCCTTTTGCAGGTATCGAAGCTCATCACCCATGGATCCGGTGCAGTCAATGACAAGGCAGAGGTCGAGCTGCTTGACACCCTTGCCGGTCAATTCATTACATTTAATAGTGAGGTCGGCTTGGCTCTCTTTAATTGTGACAGGGACCAGGTGATTCTTCATTTCACCGTGAGCTCGGATCATAGCGTGAACCGTGCCCGCTTCAGGGAGACGATCCCAGGTGGAGCAAAGGGAGATGCTGCCGTCCGTTTTCGTAATGTAACTTTGTCGACTGATCGACCCATCTTGATACTTCCAGCGAAACTCAACGTTTTCAAGGGCCTGGTTGTCTTTTCCTCGAAGCCTGACAATAAGTTGTCGAGTTGGAATGCTCCTCATGGCTTCGGACTGGCCAGCGCCGATGTTTTGTCGAGCGAGCTTTTGAGAGAAGGCTGCGAAGACCTGGAAGTTTTCAATGTCGCTCCAGCTTCCTGCTGTGAGGAGTCCAACGCTCGGGGTGACTTGGCGCACAGGTTCAGGCTTTGGCCTGGGTCGGCGGCTTTTCTTCCGCCTGGATTTTTTGGATTTGGTGCGCCGAACGGTGGTGGGAGCTTTGTCAGAAACAGTACCAGAGATCGTCGCTCTATCGAGGCTTGAGTCTCCGAGGGCTACTTCTTCCCCACCAGCGTATCCCGATCTCACCGCCGCTCCTCCGGAGTCTGTTTTGCGTCCTGCGCTGCCGCAGGCGGTTGCGAGGATGAGACTGCTTAGGACGAGGGTGTGATAGTTCGAGTTCTTCACGAGCTTTTTCCTCAATTCTCTGGCTCCGAGTTGTGGGCTTCGCACCACTAGACACAAAGTTTCTCGGCGCGCTTCATTTTTTTTCCATTTTGTTCTTGAGGGCGTTTGAGGAAAAACATAAACTCCCAACCAAGAACGAACGATCGTTCACCATGAAGCCCAAACGAGAAAGAGACCATTCAGTGCCTGCGAACGCCGAAGCTGTAGCGCGAACCAAGAACAAGATTCATGAAGCGGCGATCCGTCTCTTTACATCGAAGGGCTTTCACGGCACGGGGATTCGTGAGATCGCGAGAGAGGCCGGCGTCTCCCTGGGCAACCTCTACAATCATCATAAGAATAAAGAAGAGTTGTTTACCGCGATCATGGACAGCCTGGAAGCCGAGTATCTCGCTCCCGGTACTCCTTTGGACCAAGCCTTTGACAGCTTTGAGTCGATTGATGATCTCGAAGAGCTCGGCGCGAAGTGCGGGGATATGGTTGAGGAGTTTCGGGATTACATTAAGTTGATTTACGTTGACGTGGTCGAACTTTCGGGAAGCCATATTAAGAAGATCTATGAGAGTCTTCGCATCCGCTACGAGGCCAAGCTCGGCGATAAGCTTCGGAGCATGCAAGACAAAGGGAAGCTCGCCAAGGGTGACCCAATCGCCGCGATGATGGTGACGACGATCACCTTCTTCTTTTACTTCAATATCACCCGCGTTTTTGGCGTGGGTCAATTCTTCTCGCCGAGTGATATGGGTGCAGTAGCAGCAATATCAAGCGTCTTAAGGGAAGGGATGCGTCCCCGATGAAGAGTCTCATGAAGCCCGCGCTTTTTTTTGGCGCAAATAATGAACGAACGTTCGCTCTTAAGCCACTCTTCTTTCGTGAGCATGGGCAAGGTCAAGCGATTGTTGTCCTTCACGGACTCGGGTCTTCTTCGGAGGAGACCTTCTTTGCGGTGACCCCGAAGCGCCGCTCCATCCACATTGACCTCCCCGGCTTTGGACACTCAAAACAATGCGAAGACTCTATGGAGCGTATCGTCTCTCGGGTCTTTGGGGTCCTCGACAAGCTCCAAATAAAGACTGCCAACTGGGTCGGACTCTCATTCGGTGGCCATGTCTCCCTCAAGGCCGCCGAAATCGCTCCTCACCGAGTCAAGAGCCTCTTCCTAGTCTCCTCGGGTGGACTCGACCCAAATCCTCCGGCAGCCTTGGCAGCGGCCTTTGACGAAGAGAAGCTCGCCGCTCGAAGCTCCCCCCAAGTTCACTTCACCTGCGAAGCGCTCAGCGCCCGAAAGAATGAATACACCGACGCTTTTACAAAGAGGCGCATCGAAGAGCACCAGTTCAGTGATTACCAAGCCATCGCAAACAGCGCAAAAGCCGCCTTGAATGACAACGTAGGCAAACGACTCGAAGAGATCACAATCCCAACCGCGATTGTCCACGGCGCCCTCGACCCAATGATTTCTATCAAGACAGCAAAAGAAGCCCAGCAGCGCCTTCCAAACAGTCAATTGGCCATTCTTCAAGACTGCGCCCACATGCCCTGGCTCGAAGCTCCAAAGACTCTCCAAAACCTACTCAGTCAATTTCTGGAAGATCCGTTTCAACCTTTAGATCCTGTTCTCCCCTGTTTGAAAGAGAACCCACCCCAATGAAAGTGAGAAAGATCAT
>JARGOJ010000393.1:7606-7839 GCA_029210225.1 Planctomycetota bacterium | reverse complement strand
CTCGGCGAGCTCTTGCTCGGCGGCTTGTCCTCCACCGGATTGAGCCAATGCAGCGTCAAGCTTGAATGCGACCTCTGTCGCCTTTTGCTCGGCGGCTTTTTGGGCCCGTTGGGCGTCCTCAAGAGCCCGCTCTTTGGCGCGAATCTCTTTCTGGAGTTCTTCGGTGACTTTGCTGGCTTCTTTCTTACTGCCCGCTTTGAGGTCGTTGATGTAGTCTTCTTGTTGAGCGCTCT
>JARGOJ010000393.1:0-7596 GCA_029210225.1 Planctomycetota bacterium | reverse complement strand
AAGGCCTTCGACCCGACGACCCAGTTCTACTTCTTCTCGATCGTGCTGAGCTTGTTTTCAAGTTCGACATTTCGGCTCATGAGATCTTGACGCTGGCTTTGAAGAGAGTTGTTTGCTTCTTCGAGCGCCTTGTCTTTTTGTTCCAAGCGCTCTTGGAGGTGCTTGATCTCGACGGCGAGGCCAGCGCTATCGCCGCCACTTTCCGCTTCGCTCTTGGCCGCTTCGAGGGCCTCAGCCTGTTGCTTCGCTTGGAGTTGGGCTTCTTCGAGACGCTGCTCAAGCTGAGTCTGAAGGTCCTTGAGGGTTGCTAATGTGCTCTCAAGTTCCTGATATTTTTCTCGGTCTTCTTTGGCTGAGTTCTCTTGCTCAGCGAGCTTTTCGTTGAGCTCGGTGATCGACTTCTCAAGCTCAGCTTTTTCGTCGCCAATCTTGGCGGCGTTGGCCTGGGTGTCCTCGGCGGCGCGCTTGGCGGCGATGACTCCTTCTTCAGCTTGTTGCTTGGCTGCTTTGGCTTCTTTCAGCTGGGACTGAAGTTCGGCGACTTCTTGCTTCAAGCTTTCGAGAGCGGACGAGTCAACAAGGGCTTCTGGGCGCTTTGTGGCTTTGATGATGTCGGCGCGCTGATCTTCGGAGACGTCGAGGAATTTCTCCAAGACCTCTTTCATGCGCTTGAACTCGTCACGTTCTTCGGCGATGGCGCTGACTTCACCGGTGGCTGCGGCCCCGTTCGATCCAGCTCCAGCGCCTTCGTCCTGAAAACGAGTTTTGGTTTTACCGAAGTAAACGAGGTCGCCGTTGCTCAGAGTCCGAGGCTCGTTCTTGCTGAGCTTCTTACCGTTGATCCATGTTCCGTTGGTGGAACCGAGGTCTTCGACAAAATACTTGCCGTTAGCGAAGCCAATTCGGCCATGTTTAAAGGAGACCCAAGGGTCACGGATAGAGACTGCGGCTGCCTTTTTGTTGCCGATATCCATCTCAGCTTGACCAAGTGTTATTTGGTCCCCTTGGCGTTTCCCCGAGAGAATCTCAAGCGTTGACATGTTTTTCTACCCTTCCAGAATTCATTGGTCATATAGGAACCCTATATCCCAAGCGTTTTTAATGGATTCGGGGACTTAGGTCAAGGGACCTTCGTTAAGCCTCGAATTCTTCATGACTTGGAACAAAGTACTTTGCCCCAGTGTCAAAAGGCCTATCATGACGGTCTTAGTCCCTACTTCTCCGAAACGAGGCAACTATGAAGGGCTCCGCGATCTCTCTCCTTTCTGTGCTCGCCATTCTTGGTGGCGCAGTGCATGGAAAATTCGCGCACGACAATGAAGTCAGCGCGAAAAAAACCAAAAAGAGTGACCCGAATACGGACACGCCAAATCCTAAGGTCAACAATGACGCTTCGGGCAAAGACCCTTCAACGAACCTCGCGCTCGAACCCGATCCTCGTGTCATCGCAGCGCGCAAACTCCTTGATCGGGGCCAGTTTCAAGAGGCGAAGCTCAAGTTTGAGGACGCCATCGAGGGAAACCTCGTCGCCGAAGACTACACGGTGGCCCAGCAAGGGCTCGCGGAAATCCAACTCTATAAATCGCTCATGGAAGTGATCGCCGAGCACCCCTTCGCCGATGGCAAGGGCCTTTACGAAGTCATTCTTCCCAGTGGAAACCGTGTCACAGCGAAGGTCCTAGGGAATCCTAAGGGCGACCGAATCACTTTGAAAGTCCGCGATGGACGCCAGTTGAGCGTCTCTAAAAAACGCTTGAAAAAGATGGATCTCATCACCAAGAGCGCTTTTCGGTCGCAGGTCGAGGAAGAACTGGGATTTCGTGTCGCGGAGATTGGTGAAAAGCAAAACCCCGTAGAACTCTACCGCGTCGTTGTCTCTTACTGTCTCGAATACAGAATGAAAGACAAGGCCTTCTCCTACCTTAAAGCAGCGCTCTCAAAGCCCAACGGAAGCGTCTTGATTGACCTCTTCTGCGACGGCGATACCCGCGCCTATCACCGAGCACAGGCCCGAATGGCAGGGATTACTGATCTCGCGATGCTCGATGAGATCGAAGAAAAAAGCCCCGTTTTCGAGAAGGACCTCCCTGAGCCCGACGACACGCCTCCTCCAGAGAGAACTCCGGACCGCGAACCAGAGGTCAAGCAGCCAACCGAAACTCCAAAGCCGAGGGTCAAGAAGCCCAAGAAACCTTATCGCCCGAAACGTGTGAGCCGTGCTAAGGAGATGCGGGCTGAGAATGCCTGGAAGAGAGCGGATATCCTGTATCGACAAGGGCTAAAGGAATATCGAAACTCACTTCGAGGCACCACTGCCTCCCAAGCGAAGAGCATCGCAAAAGCGAGATCGCTGTTCGAGAAAGGTCTCAGCTATATCTACGAGCTGCAGGACAAGGAGATCTATGAGGAAGAACCTGCCCTGGATAAACGCGGTGTTGAGCTTCAGCAAATGATCTATGACTGCCAAAAACGGCAGAAGGCCAGGTAGTTTTTTACAAAGCGGATTGCTGCGGAGGAATCGAAAATCCAAGCGCCCTGAGTATGGATTCATTCAGGACGAAGTAAGCCGCCAATCCAAGGAAGGTCGCGAAGGCAAAGAGAAGCTTTAATCCGTGGGGAATAAAGCCCTGGGGAGTGATGAAGCCCTCTATAAGGCCGGCGAAGATGAGCAAGAATCCGCAGCCGCTAACGAGAATGACGGCCTCCTGACCATAGCGTTTCAGCGCCTCTCGACGCCCGTACATACCGGGAGCAACGATGGCGCGGGCGAGCAAGAAGCCCGCCGCTCCGGCTACGAAGATGCACGTGAGCTCCAATATTCCATGGGGCAAAATGTACGCCCAGAAGTAGAGGGATAGCCCATGTCTGAGGAAGACCGCGGCGAGGACCCCAAGCATCACGCCGTTATAAAAAATGACGATGACGGTGCCGATACCCAACGTGGCACCAAGGGCAAAAGCCAAAAATGAGACCTTAATGTTGTTCGTCATAATGGTGGCGGAGTCGACGGCCGATTGGCCTCCAGAGACAATGCCCCCGGCCTGAGCTTTACTTTTGTATTCCTCGATTCGCTCTTCGACTTGGGCGTAGTCGTCTGGGAGTAGGTAAAACTTGGCGCTGGAATCGAAATATTCGGCGAAGATGCCGAAAATGGCTCCGACAAAGAAGATCATTGCGGCGGCGAGCACCGATTTTTTGTAGAGACGGACGCGATGGGGGAAGGTGAAGGCGATGAACTCTAGAAACGCAGTCCAACGTGCCTGTTTTCCTCGATAAATGAGACCGTAGGAGCGTCCAACTAAACCATTGAGGTAGTCGGTCATGGGCTCGTTGGCCGATTCCGACCGGGCGCGAATCAAGTCGGCGGATGCGCGTCGATAGAGCGTCCCCAGGCGCTTGGCTTGCTCGGCGTCGTAGCTTTGAAAGGACCCCGTCGACAAACGATCGAGTTCGTTCTCAAGGGCCTGCCAATCCTCTTGGCGTTCTTTGACAAATCGGTTTGGATCAAGCAAGGGACGGTTCCTCAGTAAGAAGCCTCGGAGAGCCTGTCGTGTTTTTTGCGTAGGGCTACTATAATGCGTTCGCGTCGCTGCGACGACTCTGTTCTTACATTCGCTGGTCAATCTATGGCGGACCTCGTTTCTTATGGCAACTGAGAGCCAAAATCTTGTCGAAGAAAACCTGGAGTCGCTCCCGGACCTCGATTTCTACACCATCCGAACCCCTGAGATGGTCGATTTCTCCTTTCAGCTCGCAGGCCCAGGAGCGCGCTTTTTGGCGTGGCTCTTCGACTCCATTTTAGTCATTGTCATTTTGTTTGTTCTGGCGATTGTCTTCGCCATCATCGGCTTTGGTCTCTCCTTTCTTGGCGGGTCTGGTGGCTGGGTGCTCTGGGCCTTTCTTTGGATCATTTGGTTCATTTTAGAGAACATCTACTCGATCTATTTTGAAGTTCGCTGGAACGGTCAAACCCCTGGCAAGAGAGCCCTGGGCTTACGGGTCATCGGCGACAACGGCGCACGGCTCACCATGACGCAATCGGTCATACGAAATCTGCTGCGATCCTTCGATCGAATGCCGGGCGTTTGTTATGTGCTCGGTGTGGTGTCGATGGCTGTGACCCGTCATAATCAAAGGATTGGCGATCTTCTGGCGGGGACCATTGTGATTCGTGAAGAGACCCGTCCACTCCCCGAAGAACTTAAATTGCCGCAACCGAAATACAATACGCTCTTGAACGATGTCACTTTCGTCGTAAGGTGTGGACGAGTCATCAAACCTGAAGAAAGAGAACTCCTCGTCGAAGTTGTACAAAGACGTGACGAACTCTCAGGTTTGAATTTAGAGACGCGCTCACGGCTCTTTGAGGTCCTTGCCAATCACTTTAGAAGCCGCCTTATGCTTCAAAACGATGAAAAGTTCCTCAGTGACGAGAAATGGATCTTGAATTTAACTCAAGTGTTACTAGAAAGTGAGCGTAGGACGTTAGTCTCGTGAGGGTGGTGTGACAGATTCTGTCGGTAATCGATTCGGTGAAATAGTCGTGCGGGAAGGCTTCGCAGCCAAGACCGCCGTTCAAGAATGCCTCGGGATTCAGGAGAAGCTTCGTAGCTTCGGAGTGGAACCCAAGCGCATCGGCGAAATCATGGTCGAGAAGGGTTATCTGACCGACGGCGATGTCGCGGAAATTCTTGAGATACAGACTGGCAAAACCGGCAAGGTCGACCTAAAGAGCGCGGCGAAGAGTCCTTCCCCGACAGGCCATCCCGAAGACGAGTTTACGCCTCCTAAAGAACTCGCTGGCTATGAAATTGGCGAATTACTTGGTCGTGGAGGCATGGGCGCGGTTTATAAAGCCCGGCAGACCTCCCTCGATCGCACCGTCGCCATCAAGATTCTTCCTCCTCGCACCGCCAAGAATCGCAGCTTTATCCAACGCTTCATTAGCGAAGCCCGCACTGTGGCTCGCCTCAATCACAAGAACATCATCGCCGGGATCGATGTCGGGGAAGACAAAGGCTTTTACTACTTCGTCATGGAGTTTGTGGAAGGTCAGAGCCTCGACAAGATTATCGATGACCGGGGAGTCATGGACGAGAGCGACGCCATCGAGGTGATGGTTCAGATCTCACGAGCCCTCGATCACGCCGCCAAGAACAACCTCGTTCACCGTGACGTGAAACCTCAGAACATTCTCATTGATAGCACAGGGCACGCGAAGCTCTGCGATTTGGGTCTCGCTCAGACAATGACAACGCTCAACGGTTCCCAGAGCAAGAGCGGTGAGACCCGCAACGCTCCCCTCGGCACACCGCACTACCTGTCCCCAGAACAAGCCCGAGGCGAAGCCGACCTCGACATTCGCAGCGACCTTTACTCCCTGGGCGCCACGTTCTTTCATATGGTCACCGGGCGTCCTCCCTTCGAAGGGCAAAGCCCCATGGTGCTCATGACGAAGCACCTCACCGAAGACCCGGAAGATCCGAAGAAGATCAACTCAAATATCAGCAAGTCCTGCTCGAACCTCATCCTCGCCTTGCTCGAAAAAGATCGAGCCGACCGCCCTCAGACCCCTGAGGGGCTGCTCGAAGACCTCGAACGAGTCAAAACCGGAAAGAAGCCTAAGGTTGGCACCAAGGGCTCCAGGCGTCAGCGCAAAGCCGACAAAAAGGTCAGCGGAAGCAGCAGCACAAGCTCACGCAAACGACGAAGCGAAGGTGGCCGAGGGCCAGCACACGACGACTCGAAGCGCCGGCGCCGAGCTGCGACCATTCGTGAAGTAAAGAAAAATGAGAACACCTTTCTCATTATCTTCATTGTGACGGTCATCACTCTGATTGGCCTCTTCCTATTCATTATCTTGAAGCCAAATACGACCTTTCGAGATACTAAAGGGCCCGCTGAAGAATCGATTCAGCAAGAGGCGCTCGACCTACTCGAACAAGGCCGAACCGCTCAAAATCAGGGCGATGTCGACTCGGCCCGAGCGATTTATAAGCAGATCCTCAAAGATTACTCCAACACGCGGGCCGCCTCCAATGCTGACCGTGCGCTTGATACTTTGAAATAAGTTGCTAAAACCCCTGTCAAAGACAAATGAAATGGGAACGGGATTCCCAGGACTTTTGAATAGTCTCACTCCGAACACGTTCAAGGAGGAGATTGAAAGTCGATGTATATCTAAAATTGAAGAAGGTGAAAATATGAAAACCTATGCAATCGCTGGCGCCGTCGCGCTCTTCGTTTCTGTAGCGCTCTGTGGTTCAGCACAAGCACAAGACTCTCGTCCATCCAGCCGTCCTGCTGCCAAGCCTTGGACTCCTCGGAAAGACTGCTCCGGCACCTATGGAGCAGGTTTGTCAAAGAAGAAGCTTCCCGCTGTGACTCTTCAAAACTTGCTCAAGGACACCAAGAAGTTTGAGAAGAAGACCATTCGCGTCACTGGCAAGATTCAAAATGTCTGCCAGAAAAAAGGCTGCTGGTTGCTCCTCACTTCAAACAAGAAGACCATGCGCGTCCGTTTCAAGGACTATAAGTTCTTCGTTCCAACAAATGCCAAGGGTTACATCGTGACTCTCGAAGGCACTGCTGAAGCGACTGAAATCTCTGAGAAGCTTGCAAAACACTATGCTGAAGAGAGTGGTGACAAAGACGCTGCTAAGAAAATCAAGGGTCCTCAAAAAACCGTTGCCTTCACAGCCACAGGAATCCGCCTCAAAAAGCCGAAAAAGTAGTTGGAGATCACTCTAAACTGCGAAATGTGTCATGACCTTAGGCATCCTCGACATCGTTATTCTCGTTTCAATCTTGATCCTCAATGTCGTTGTCGGGATCGCCTGGTCTAAAAAAGCCAGCAAGGGTACAGAAGACTTCTACCTTGCTGGCCGCTCTCTTCCCTGGTGGCTCGTCGGAACCTCGATGGTTGCAACAACCTTCGCCCTCGACACCCCCCTCGTTATCGCCGAATACATTATCAACGCTGGTTTGTTTGAGAACTGGCTGTGGATATCGCTCGCGCTCAGTCACGTCTTCGTGACTTTTCTGCTGGCGTCGTTCTGGCGTCGTTCAGGGGCGATGACCGATGTGGAGCTTTGCGAGCTTCGATATTCAGGCCGCCCAGCGGCTTTCCTCAGGGGCTTTAAGAGCCTCTTTGGCGCGATTGTCCTCAACTGCATCGTCCTCTCCATCGTCTTCTTGGCGGTTCGCCTGATCTGTAAAGGCTTTGGTTATGGAGACGTTGAGGTTTTTGGTGTCGACCTTCCAACAGTCTTGCTCGTCGGCGGTTTGATCTTAACGCTTATCTATTCGGCGAGCGCCGGACTATGGGGCGTTGTGACCACCGATGCTTTTCAGTTTGTCCTCGCCCTGACCGGCGCGATCACCGTCGCCTATTTGGGTTTGGGACATGAGAAGGTCGGCGGTTGGACGGGACTCCAGCACAAGCTCAACGATATCAGCGCCGAGCGAATGGTCGACAGGGAGCTGAGTGATTTCCTCGGTCCAATGAGAGAGCAGACCGGAATGATGGCCCCTGAGACTCTCCGCGAGGCGCCCCTGAGTCTTGTGCCAAAGGGTATTGGCGCAGCGGGCGCGTCC
>JARGOJ010000392.1 GCA_029210225.1 Planctomycetota bacterium | reverse complement strand
AACGAAGCCGACGAGGCCTTCAGCGTTCAAATTACCAGCGCGACCGGGGCGATCATTGGCGGGGGAACTCAAACTGAGACCGTCACGATCGTCGACAACGACGCGGTGACCTTCTCGATTGATAGCCCTGTTGTGACTGAGTTGGACGCAGGCGCAACGAATAACCTGACCTTCACCGTGACTGTCTCTGGAGACACAGAGCAGATCTTGACGGTCGACTTTGCCTCGACCGACGGCACCGCCCGGAATGTCGGAACGAATCAAGGAGACTACGAGACACAGACTGGAACGACGACCTTTGACGGTCAAGCGAACTTTGGCGCTCGGACTCAGTCGATTCTCTTAGTGATCAACGGCGACGATATCAACGAGCCAACCGAAGACCTGCGAGTCACCCTGACGAATCCTGTCGGGAACCTTGTCTCGATCATTGGCGCTTTGGGCTTCGGTCGTATTGCTGACAATGACCCATTAGAGATCTCGATCGCCAGCACAATGGTGACTGAGGGCGCTCCGAACGCAGCTCTTAGCTTCCCTGTGACCTTCAACCGTCTCAGCGAGCAGGTCATTATCCTGAACGTGACGCCGACGGCTGGCACACCAGATACCATTGAGTTTGCTGGCGCCGGACCAGGTCCAGACGACGTTGGTCAGATTCCTGCTTTGGTGACCTTCTCCGAGTTGACTCCAAGTCAGAACCTGGTCATTCCAGTGATCGACGACAACATCAACGAAGAGAATGAGACCATCACGATCACCCTGACCATTAACGGAACTCCCGATCAAGTGAGCTTCGCGACGGGTGCAGACGTGGCAACGGGAACCATCAACGACGACGACAACCTCTTGGTTGAACTCACGACCAACGTGACGATTCGGGAAGACGGCATGACCGCTCCTTTCCCTGTTCAAATCACGGATGTCGATACGGCTCCAGCGCTTGGAATGACTGAGCAAATGATCGGGGTTGTTGTCAACACAGCTCAATCAAAAAACACGAACCCGAATTTGAACGCTCAGGGGGATGCGGCAATCGCCACAGATCAACCCAATACCCAGAACTCGGACTATCAAACGACGACTCAGAACATCCTCTTCCAAATGGGAACGAACGCTGTTCTGTTCAACGTGGCCATTGCAAACGAGATGACACCTGTCAATGAAGGGGAAGAGACCTTCGAGGTCATGCTTGCCGCCGATCCGGCTGTGAATGGTGGTGTCTTACCACGGGGTGTGAGCCTTGGAACAACTCAGGTTCAAGGAATCATCACCGACGACGACTTTATCAGTATTGTCGTTGAAGACCTGACTCAGAGCGAAGCCAACACGACGTTCAACTTTAATGTCAACCTTGTTGGCTTTACTGAGCAAGACGTCATGGTCCAGTTGGCGACTCAGCTTGGTGGTCCGGTTCCTGCAACTCAGGACGACTTCACCGCTGTTATGAACACGATCACCTTCGCTCGCGATCCAACACGGACTATGGGTGCGACTCGGACGATCATGCAACCTGTGACTGTGATCGACGACGTAATCAACGAAGCGAACCAGACCTTCCTTCTGGCCATCGTGAACTCGAATATGCTCCCTCAGGGAATCAGCGCGATTCCTTCTTCAGGGACAGGAACTATCTCTGACGATGACGCCATTACCTTCACTTTGGTTGACAACAACGCGACCGCGAATCAGGTCGACGAGGATGTCGCCGGAGGGAACGCTCAGTTTATTCTGCGCTTTGATCCCGCGACGATCACCACGACCGAGCAGACCTTCATGATCAACTTCCGCGCAAACAATGGTGTGGGAGCAATTCCTGCGACGACACCCGAAGACTTTGTGGCGACGAACATGGATGTGACCTTTGGCGGAACAGCCGGGAACGCTGTGGATCTAGGGGATGTTACCGGAACCGTTGACACTGCGCTCACGGTGGGAATCGTGAACGACACGATCAACGAAGCCAATGAAGACTTCAGCGCTGAGCTGAGAAATCTTCAAGGTCAGACGAACGGTGTCATGGCAGGAACGCCAGTTGTTCAAACCGTCATGATCATCGACAACGACGTCTTTATCTTAGGGCTTCGCTCCGCTGGACCTGTCACCGAGGCGAGCCCTGCGATCTTCGAGGTCTTTGTTGATACTGTTGCGACCGCCGCGTTGCCAAACGGAGCGACGGGAACTCGCCAGGCCTTCACCTTCGATTTCTCAACCGCCGACTTGGCGACCGCAGAAGCGATTGCAGCTGCGGATCGGGATTACACTGCGAGGACCATTAATGGCGTTGTTGTGAACCCAACGCCGCAATTCATTATCTTCAATCCAAATCAAGTTTTGCCGACGAACATGACACTCTCTGTGTCGACAACCGCTGACGCGATCAACGAAGCCAATGAGCGCTTCAATGGTATGGCCGCGAATCTTGTGGCTCAGGGTGTCTTCTTTGTCGGAAGTACTCCTCCCGGAACAATCATCGCCAGCATTATGAGCCCTCATTCAATCTTGGATGACGACGGAATCGTCTTCGAGATTGCGACCAACGGCGTCATTAATGAGACAGACGCGACCATGACGGTGATGAACGCCTTGACTGTGACGACAACGGGGGCGACGTCAACAGAGCAGACCTTCACCGTTCCTTATATGTTCAATCCGAACAATTCGGATACGGCGGTTGATCCGAATGACTTCTCAATTGCTTCAATCACCGCTTTGTCATTCACTGGAACGTCTGCGACCGCTGTGACTGTCAACACGACGTTGCCGATCGACATTGACGTGGTCGGTGACGATATCAACGAGATGTTCGCGGAAAGCTTCCAGATCATGCTCGGCACCGCAACTGGAACGAGCTTTGTCGGGATTTCAGTGGGAGCCAACGGAACGGCGACTCAGGTGATTAATGACGACGACGTGATTAACTTCGCCATTGTTGCCAACCCTGCGTCGGCTTCTGAAGGCACAACCGCCCGTCCATTCGAGTTGACTCTGGCCGCTGGAACATTGGCGACCTCGACGGAGCAGACCTTCAATATCGACTTCGCAACCATGGACGGAACAGCGAGCTCAGCTGGTGATTACACAATGCTGACTCGAATGTTCATGTTTACAGGCTCCACCGGAGCTGCTGTTCCGATTAGCCTGGCCGCTCGCGAACTCGCTGCCGCGGGCGCGAGCCGGGCCACCGTGACTGTCTCTGACGACACAATCAACGAAGCGAATGAGACCTTCTCCGGATCAATCACGGCCATGACACGCACGCCGCAGCCTTCGCCTTCAGGCCAGCGCCATATCACAGGAGCTATGGCCACTGCGACTATTGAGGATAACGACGATATTGTTATTGATGTCACGGCCCAGGCCGCGGTCTCTGAAACGGCGACGAGCTTTGACTTTACTATTGCGAATTCGACCGCTGCGACGACGGATACCGAGCAGAGCTTCTTTGTCCTCTTTGATACTCAGGACGACGTTGCGACAGCAGGAGACGACTTTGTTGCGATCACCAATCGTCAGTTGAACTTCTCCATGGGCACGCTGTCAAACACAGTGACAGTTACTCTGACTCCTGACTCGCCCATGGCGAACATGGGAATCAACGAAGCCAATGAGACCTTTAATGGATTTATTGATTCGTTGACTGCCAACCCAAGTTTCCGTGGCGTAAGTATTGGCAATGCGACAGCCGCAGGAACAATCAATGACGATGACGCTTTGGACCTGACGGTTCAATTCGGAACCCCGGTCTCTGAGGCTGACCCCGCGACGAATCCTGCGCTGCCATTTACTATTGTTCCAACAGGAACTGTGACTATGACACAGCAGACTTTCACCGTCGACCTGACCTTCGCTGACGGCACCGCGACAATTGCCAACAACGACTACACGGCGGCGACTTCAACCGTGACCATTCCAACGAATGTTGCGATCAACGTCACTGACAACAGTGTCACGATTGTTTCCGACGAAGTTCACGAATTGGACGAGACGGTCATTTCAATGATTGGCAATGTGTCTGCCGGAGCTGTGGGAGTGACGGCTTCTGGAATGGCGACCGGAATCATTGACAACGACGACTTGGTCCTCGTGAGAATTGACGCGGCAACAACCGCCACAGAGGCCGACGCCGACGCCGATACGACTGTGAACATTCAGTTGATTGACGCAGCCGACGGAACGACCGCGGCGACCTCTCAAGTCAATATTGTCGTGGCTGTTGGAAATGTCGCTGTGACGCCAGTTCCTGGTGTGACTGATCCTGCCGAGGCGGGCGACTTTGGCTTGCCAACAACAGCGACTGTCACTGCAGGAGCCTCAACGGGAACATTTAATGTGAATGTGGTTGGCGACAATATCAATGAGGCCAACGAGCTTCTGCGAATTCGGATCGCTAACAACGCTATGACTCCCACCGATGTGACTGTTGATACGGTTGTTGCGAATAGAACCAATGACTTCACTATCAATGACGACGACGATATCACTGTCATGTATAACGCGGGAACAGATGGTCAGACCGTCGCTGAAGGAGCGTCTGCGAATTACACTTACACCTTCGCTGGCGCGACCTCAACAGAGCAGGCCATCGACATTCTCGTCGACGCTGACGGCACGACAACCGCAACGGCTCCAGGAAATGCGAACAATGACTATGTCTTCATTGACGAGAATAATGTGATTCAAAATGCGATGCAGATCATTATCTCAACAGGTCCAGAGGCCTTGGCGAACATTGGTCGCACTTATCAGATCATGGCCATTGATGACGGTGCCAACAATGAAGCGGACGAGACCTACACCCTCGTCTTGACTGCTCGTCTTGGTGGTGGCGCCCCGGCGGGAACACCTGTCCGAGGCTTGACTGTCCAGGCGGCTACTTCGTCGGTGAGCGGAACGATTACTGATTAATGCATTGAAGCGTTAAGAAGATTCAATGGAAGAGGCCACGGTTGCGGAAGTGATTGTGGCCTCTTCTATGTACTCAAGCCAGAGCCCTGAATAGCGTGCCTGAGCAAACAGACAGTTTCCTTTGATATCACTGAGCGTCGACGTCATGTCCGGCGGGTGAGATAGAAAGATTGATATGGCGACTTACGCTATCGGCGACTTGCAATGTTCCTTCTCTCATTTCCTCGCCGTTCTTGAGGCCCGGGGCTTATTGACGAGAGACAGGCGACTACACGCTGATGTGAAGCTCGTGACGGTAGGAGACTATTTTGACTACCACGACAAAGTGAACGACTCCGTCGCCGACACCTGCAAGAATGGTTTTGAAATCCTGAATTGGCTCGCCAGTCACGATTCAACTCAGGTCACAATTCTTCTTGGAAATCATGATATCGCCCGAGTGCAAGAGCTGATCTCAATGTCTGACGAGCGCTTTAAGTCGGCGCGGGACATGGCTTTTGCGCTGGATTCGCCAGGCTCTTCAATCAGCGTCAACGATTTCTTTGCGGAGTATCCCGAGATCCCTAATCCATTGATTGTTCAGCGTGATTTCAGTTCTTATGGCGAGCTTCAAAGAAACTTGCTCATTCAATTGTTGCTTGATAAGAGAGTGCAATTGGCGACGGCTGCTGAGTGGTGTGGAAGGCCAATCCTGCTCAATCACGCGGGGGTTACAAATCGTGAATTGTCTATCTTGGGAGTCCCTGAACTTCGTGACCCAGTTGAGATCGCTCGGCTATTGAATAAGGCCCTTGAGGATGGGGTTGATCGAGTTCGGGAAGCGTGGCGTGTTGGTGATCTTCGTCCCCTGGACCTGGCGCCGCTTCATGTGAGTGGTATTGCAAGTCATGAGGGAGGAGGCTTGCTTTATCATCGGCCGAGCAATCCCGACTTCTACACTGATTCTTGGGCCTACGATAAGCTGCGGCCCCGGCGTTATTTGCCAAAGAGTTTGCCAAAGGGCATCATTCAGGGGGTGGGGCATACGAACCATAAGAAGTGCCGAAAGGAGCTTGGGGATTGGGTTGAGGGAGCAGCCAAGGAGAGGGATTGCTTTGATCTTCGGACTTTGATTGTGACTGAAGATGACCGGGTGAGCTATCGCCGAGGCTTGCAAGAAGGGCTCCCGGAGGGCGGGGCCGTCTTAGTCATGCTAGACGGGGCGATGAATGACTGTGTTCCAGGGGATTATCCACTGTTGCATTTGGATGAGACAGAACACTAGTCATAGAGAATGATACCCGCGTCGGGGTGTGGGAAGGGATCGAGGTCGCCAAAGGCCCAGAGTGGTGCTTGGCTGAGAATTTGGCCGTTCCTGGCTCCGCGAAACTGATGATCACACTGAGGAATGACGACCAGGCGCCGGGACCGTGCTGAGAGGCCCTCGGGTCCCCACGTGGCCACTTCTCTTGGGAATGAGCCAACGACTAGGTCGGCCGCTCCAACAATGACTGAGACAGCGCCAGAGAATTGAGACAGGGATGCCTTCATAGAATCGTAGCCGGCGTCGGTGGAGGGGGCCATGAGGAGGAGGGCCTTGAGTTGGGGGAAGAGCTGGGCGGTGGCGGCCATGGCGCTTGCTCCGGCAGAGAAGCCCATGAAGTAAAGCTCAGGGGTGGGCGAGCCACAGATTGAGATGGCTTTTTCGAGGGCTGTCTTTGTCAGGTCACGGATCTGCGCCTTGCAAGCGTCCTCGAAATCGACCCGATCCACCGGGTGATTCCCACAACGGACAACAGCTCCAAGCCCCTGCTCGACAAGGAATTCGGCGAGCTTAGTGTACTTCTGTTGGTAGCCGTCGATGGCTCCATCCCAGCCGGGCATATTGATGATAAGGCGTCCGTTGGCGTGAGGATGAATTTCCACTGGGAGCGGGATAGGAGCTTCGCGGCGATCACGGGATGGAGAGTAGGACCAGATTTCTTTTCTCATCGGACCTCATCGTTCTTCTGGGTTTGGACCAAATCTGGGAGCAATGATAGGACATTTTTACGGCTTAGAAAGAGGGGTTTCGTTGCTTATGTGGGCTTCGATTCTCGGGTTGGAATGGCAGAAAAAGAAAAAAATGATGGGCCTGTATGGCGGTCATCGCAGACCGTGAAAAACTGTTTCGTGATTGGTACAATTCCTGAAAGTGTGAGGAGCCCTACTCTCCACGGTATAGCTAGAAATGCATAGAGCTTATGTATAGCTAACTGCCTATATTCCGTATTGGAACATTCGTTTGACAGAGCATTTAGGATGTCTTAAAAGTAGATGTCAGAGGCTGTTATAGAGTTTTTTGTAGTTTTTCACTATGGAATATCGAAGCAACTTGCCAATTGGACGAGATCGTACTGCGATTCTCTAAATCGACAAAGGTGACTCCAGATGAGTCTCAAGTTTCGTGTTTTTGCCACATTCTTGCTGTTCTCAGGATTCTTGAATGCCTACCAGAATGACTCGATGCGTGATCGCATTCAAAAAGCTGCGAATTCCGAAACTCCCGAACTCTTGGAGCTCATACGCCTGAAGCAGGCCAATAGCAAGCTTGTTGGTTATGTGGGCAATGAGGTAGTTGCTGTCTTTCAGGCTGCTAGGGTCGAGAAGCGCCCTGTCTCTCCAGCAGGAATTCTCAAAGTTCAGGCCCAGCTGAAAGAGAAGTCTGAAGAGAGCTTAAAGATTTGTGAGGGTCTCAGGGCGAGACAAGAAGCAAGGGGAGCCTCTTCCTACGAGCGAACGATCATGAAGGATCTGAGTCAGCGCCTCGCGAAGATTCATCTGGAATGTGCCCTCTTCATTAATAGCCTTGAGGAAAAGCAGGGGCTCGTTGCGCTTAACAAGGGGCGTCTGGAGATTGAAGAGAAGCGCCGGAGCTTCGATGACGTCCTGGCCAGCCTTGAAGAGTTGAAGGCTGATGATCTT
>JARGOJ010000391.1 GCA_029210225.1 Planctomycetota bacterium | reverse complement strand
GGAGGCCATCGCAGGGAGAAGAATGAAGCTTAAGAGAAGACCTAGACGCGTTGGAACATTCATGGGAACCCACTCTCATCGGAAGGGACGAATTTCAGCGCTATCATATCAGGCGTGCCGGGCCAGACCCAGCAAGCCTAGACAGAAACTGATCGACTTTCTTTGTCGACCCAGAGATCATTGACTCTTTGCAGTGTTCGCAGCGCCGGCAAGGCGTGATAGAGCAAGTCGTGCTCTCGCCCCAGTCTCAATTCATCAGAGCTGTGTACCACAGTCATATGAATGGGAAAGCGATCCTCGCCCTTGTTGAATTGATACTGCTTCGATGGCACAAGGCGACGCATCTTATACTTGAGCTTTAACAAGATGTCCGGGCTCGGGTCGGCTTTGAAGCACAGATACTCCGCTTTGCTTCCTTCCAAATCTCGAAACACCAGGCTGCGCTCCAGGCTTTCAATCACATCCACTGAGGTGAAATTCCGGCTATAGAGAAAAGGCGCGAGGCCATGCCAATCGTCGATGGGAAGGCTGTGGTCCATTTCGAGACCTTCTTCAGCGATCAAAGCTAAGAGCGAAGCGCGATGCTCTAAGCCGTAGGGCTTAAGAATCAGAAAGAGGCGCTCTCGCTCTTCGGCCCAAGCTTCTGGTGTCGCTTTGAATAACTGTCGACTTCGCGCTTCGGCCCAAGCCCTTATCTCTGCTGAGATAGGCACGGGTTCTAGGACCTGGCTCGTCTTCACGATCTTCTTGTCGGCCTCGACGGCAATGTTCATAATGACGTTGTAGATCTTGCAGCAATTGACGCAGTATTTCTGACAAATGGGATCGTCCCGGCACTCGTGATTCTCGACGAAGGCCATCGTCTTCTCTTGTTGGACTTCAAAGGGCTCGTCGATAGAACCAATGGGCTCGCCGTAGTATCGAGTGTAAATGGAGCAAGGATAATAGTGCTGGCCGTCAATGGTGCGCTCGGTCATCGGAATATAGCACCGCGCCATTTCCTTTTGGGATTCACTGTCTTCAACCCCCGAGCTTCCCTGGACAAAGAGGCTGTTTATCTTCCGACGAAGTAGGTAGTAGCGGCTCTTTGGATAATCTTTGACCTTGTCTTGGAGCGCCTCTATCGTCTCAGCGTTTCTATTTTGAATGACGAAGTCTTTGTCTTGGACAATGAGCAGGAATTTGAGGTCGTTTGGATTCAATGAGAGCATATAGTCCATGGTGTTTTGAATCCTGTCGAGGTTTGCTTCCCCAACACAAGAATTAATGACGATAAAGATGTCCTTCTTTTCCTCGTCTCTTTGCTTATTCAGATCGCGGATGGTCTCAGTCACTGTTTGAAAAGACCCTGGAACCCCGACGGATCGCTCAAAGCGAGGGGCGTCTGAGGAGTCGAAGGAGATACGGATTTCAGTGAGACCGTTGTCGATGAGGGAGCGATAGTAGTCTTTGCCTGCGAGACCGTTACTAGTGATCGAAGAGAGGATTCCATTCTGTTGATTGATCTTCACTAATTCGGGGAGATACTTTTTGACGCTGGCTTCGCCTCCAGTGAAGTGAACATGTTGAATCGAATCCGTGTGTTGGATGGCGTCCTTTAAGAAGCTCTGGTAACTCGCGACGCTTAGATCCTCATTCAGCATCGACCGCTTGCGTGCGCTATCGCCGTCTTTCAGTGTGATGTGAGGCCCGTTGCAGTAGTGGCAGAACATATTGCACTTGTGGGTCACGAAGGCGGTGATTCGATGTAAGAGCAGAGAGCGTCGGCCACGATAGTAATTAAGTGAGTGGCGGATTTGCTTTTCCATGAATTGGGGAATGAGCAAATCGGAGTTTCGGCTTCTATGTCTCATCGCTAGGCTCGCTTTCAGCGGCGGAGTCACTGTGTCGCTGTCGAATCTATGATACTGGTCAGGGAGCCAGGTGCCTTGAATATTCCTAAGCCGAATGGGGTTTAGTTCAGTGCATCGGTCGATCCAACAGACTCAAAGCGGTGAAAGAGAAAGTTGTCGAGGATCACCGTTGAATGGTTCGATCCCGAGCCTTCGTCATGGAGAGAGAATGTTAATTTGAACTGTTCCCCGCCTTTAATTGGCCAGCAATTTCGTAACCATGAGCTTGAGCCGCCGCTATTGAAGCCAGTGCCCTCATTAGATAAGGGATGATAGTCTCCTTCAAAGTTTACACTGTCCACAGAAACGACGTTGCCCTGCGCATCGAAGGCAATGTTGGTCTTCGCGCCGTTGTTGACCGAGGGCGCTTCTAGAATGGCATAAAAGGTATCGTTGTGTCCTTTATTGACATGGTATGGGTATTCAAGAGAGAGGAATTTGAAGTCGAAGGAGAAGCTCTTGGCCCATTGAGGAGCTTCGAGGGTGACGATGAGTTGGCTACGGTTTCTTACAGCCTTACGAAGTCGCTTTGGAAGCTTTTGCCATCCCATGAAATCTAGAAGAGGGTGAGCTTGGGTGGGAGTCGTAGCATCCCAAGGTATCTTATTGACGATGCTTGTGTTTAAGGTTAGGAAATGCTTCTTTTCTCTCGCGATAGGCCCAGTTGACCGGAGCAAGAATTTTTTACCACAGATGTGGCGGACATTGCTGTCTTCCGAATGTTTTACGGACTTTATAGACTTGTAATACTTCGGTAGAATCCCAATAGCGTATCTGTCGTCCTCCCTCTCAATTGGTAATATGTGGAGAGATTCGATGACACCTAAATAGCGCCTCATGAGCCTTGAGATATCTAGGAGTTCCGAGTCGAAGACTCCGAAGGTCGCGTTTTGGAAGTCTCGCAAATATTTGTCATAGACGGAATTGTTATGCCTGTCCTCCGGGTTCGAGGCGAGAACTATCTTCTTTACCATCTCAGCGTAAGCGAGAATCGCGTCAGCCTTTGCAACATGGCTTCTTGGCTCCCTGAGCAGCTCTCTTAATGATTGTTCAACGACCGTGCTCTTCAATTTATGGGTGAGAGGATCGCGGAAGTTTACTTTGAAAATGAGCTTTTGATCGAGACGCATCTCATTTCGAGAGAGAACGATGTGATAGACCATTTGATTGTTGGGAGGGAGGTGCTGAGGATTGATCCGCTCTTCCTTGTTCATGATATGGGCACCGTGAAACTGATTCACATTCCAAGTGCCAGAGCTGCTGATGTGCAGTCGTACATCTTTCGCCGCGACATCAAATCTCGCCGCGAATTTACGATTGAAGGATTCCTCTATGTCTGGCTTGTCATTGATACCGAAGTAGGAACCCTGACCAGCGTTTCCGATGGCATACATGAAAGAGTCGTCATATTTCTCGCAAAAACCAACACCGACTAATTTGATGCCTTGATGCTCCGATTTGTTCGCGTGCTTATTAATCAATCGAAGGGCTGAATCGGTCGCATAGCTTGCGCCATCGCTGAGGACCACGACGCGATTGAGGACATCGTCGGAGTAGTGTTTCTCTGCCAATTCATAGGCGGCTTCCAGGCCTTGATGAAGGTCCGTTCCAGCTACGGGCTTTAGCGCTTTTAGAATCTTTTCACGTAGGTCCGTGATTTGGTCTTTGTTGTAGACGAAGTTCTCGACAAGGACCGAGACGACGCTATTGCAAAGCACAACTGAAAACCGATCGCCTTTTCTAAGAACCGTCGTGAATTGCCTCATGAATTCTCGAACAAGATCGATCGCCGGACCCGCCATAGAGCCTGAGTTATCAATGAGGAAAGTAAAGTTGAGCGGGAGCATTTCTGAGCGGGCGCGGTCTTCGCTTCGGGCGGCCACCATAAGGCTGTAATTGTCGGGGCCTAAAAGGCGAAGCTCCGGATAGATCGCCACTGTGCCCTTTTTCGCAGCGGGGTAACGAAACGTATAGTGATTTAAAAACTCTGGAATACGAACGTTTTCCGGTCTGACGTAGCGGCCATTGAGAATACTCTCGCGAATAAAACGAGGAGAGGCTGAAGAATATGCGTTGGCGGTGAGGGATATCGATTCGAGAGCTTCTAAAGTTCCCTTCGTGCTGGATTGTGTTGTGAAGGAAGCCCGTTCACGCTGAGCTCGGCGCTGGCGCCGTCTTTTCCCTCCTAGACTCTCAGGAGCAGGAGGAGGAAGAGGTCCCGCCGTCGGTAGAGCCTCTTTTTTGCCAGGACGGGAGAGCTGCCGAGCTTTTGGCTCTGACGCCGCACACGCGATTAGAAAACATGGGATGGAAGCGAGAATTAGAAACCGTGAGCGATTCATGACTTTCTCCGAATTGGGGAGTTTAATTCAGGGGATCGGTGTTTCCCACGGATTCATGACGATGAAATTTGAAGTTGTCGAGGAGGACCGCGGAGTCATAGACGCCGTCGCCCTCGTCATGAACGGAAAAAGTAATCTTAAACCCTTCTCCGCCTTTTATTGGCCAACTTGTTCGGAGCCATGATGTCGAGCCCCCGTCGTGAAAACCAGTGCCTCTGTTAGATAGCGGATGGTAGTCGTTTTCAAAGTAATTGTTGTCGACTTCAATAGATTGGCCCCGGGCGTCGAAAGCAATGTTTGTCTTGGCACTCTTGTTTGTCGAAGCCGCTTCGATAATTGCGTAGAAGGTGTCGTTGTAGTTTCGATCGACGTATTCCGGATATTCGGCGGAGAAGAAGTTGAAGTCAAAAGAGAAGCTCTTGGCCCAGGCGGGCGCCTTCAGTATCAGTGTGATTTGATAACAATCTTGAATTCGGATTCTCGGACCTTTCGGCAGACGCCGAGATCCCATAAATTGGGGGCGAGGATCGAGGTCTTGTCGGGGGCTAATCGAGAAGCCGCCTTTGGTGCGGGGGGCTCCCGCACGTCCGTTGCTCAGCATTAGAAAGCGATAGCCTTCTCGTGGCACCAGCTCGCTGGAGTTGTTCAGTCGTTTGAAAGCTTTGATGGCAGTGCGTGGATACTCGCCTCTTGTTTCACACTTTTTCACAACGGAGCGATCAAGACCAAGAACGTCAATGATGTCCTCGGAGATTTTGTCGTGGGCCTTCGGGAAGATTTGTCCTTGCTCTAAAATCAAGCGATAGCGATTCATGAGCTTAGCGATGTTGTCGAGTTCGCTATCGGGCTTCTCATTGGCTGCGGCCCTGAATTCTCGCATAGACTGATCGAAGGCCACGAGGTTTTGATCGGTGTTGCTTTCAAGGGGGACTTTCATCTTCTTAAACATGTCGGCGTAAGCGCAGATCGCGTCGCCCTTTGAGACCTGGCGAGATGGGGCCCCCAGCATTTGTTGCACTGTCCTTCGGAGTACGACCTTCTTCAATTTATTCGTGACGGCGTCGCGGAACTCGACTTCAAAGACGAACTCTTGATCGGGGGTCATATGACTGGCGGAGAGCACTTGATGGTAGATCATTTGATCATTGGGAGCGAGGTGTTGGGGAATGACTTCCGACTTGACAGTCGAGACCTGCTCGCCGTGAAATTGAGTCATAATCCAATTTGTCGGCATGACCATTTTCATTCGGACATCTTTGACGGCAATGTCAAAGTTCGCGGCGAAATCGCGCTCAAGTGCTTTTTCAATGTCTTGTTCATTCGAGACAAAGAAATAGGCGCCCTTTCCTGCATCGGTGACAGCGTTCATAAGGGTGTCATTGAAGCCTTCTCCGAATCCAACGCCGACTAAATAAATCCCTCGGCGCTCAGAATCCGCCGCGTGTTTTTTAATGGATTGAATGGCCAGGTTCCCGGCGTTTGTCGCTCCGTCGCTGAGGATAATGACGCGGTTGAGGAATTCATTCGCGTAGTTCTTCTCGGCCAATTGATAGGCGACTTGAATCCCTTGACTAAGATCGGTGGCGTCATTGGCTTTGACCGCGGCTTGGATCTTCTCTCGGATGCTGTCAATTCTGTCTTTATCGTAGACGAAACTATCGACTACGACGGAGGCTAGGCTGCTGCAAATGACCACTGAGAAGCGATCGCCCTTTTTAAGAACCCCGGTGAATTTATTGATGAACTCTCGAACAAGCTCTGTTGGTCGTCCCGCCATAGAACCCGAAGTATCGATGAGGAAAGTGAAATTCAGGGGCAAGACGTCGCGTCGGGCTCGGTCTTCACTTCTCGCCGCGACCTGAAGTGTGTAACTTCGCGCACCCCGGGCACGTAACTCAGGATAGATGGCGACCGAGTCTCTTTCTGCAGGGGGATAGAGGAAGGTGTAGTAGTTAAGAAACTCATAGGCCCGGACTGATTTCGCATCGACGAAGCGACCTTGAAGAATGCGATTGCGCGCCACGACAGGGGACGCCTGAGAATTCGAATCGTCGGCGGAGAGATACAATGTTCGGGTGGCAGGGAGGCGCTTCTCATTTGTCACAGACCTTTGCGGAGCCCAATGATCACCGGTATTCCTAGGCTTGTTGCGTCTCGCTTTCTTTCGGCTTTTCCGGCCTCGCTTCTTTGTTGACCCAGCATAGCCTACAGTGCCCGCGCTAAGGGGCACGTCGTGAATGGCTTCGGATTTTGAGGATGAATCAATGGGGCTGGCCCTGTAGAGATTTCCATCTCCTAGGGGAATCGCTTCTTTGCGGCCTGGGCTTGAAGAACATCCAAGCAAGAGGATTGAGGCCGAAGTGAGGGTGAGAAGAACGTGTCGATCCATGGCTTTCTCCAAGAAGGGGTGTGCTTACTCTCTCGACCCGACTTCTGAAGAATGACTTCAATGTTCTTTCAAAGGAAACTTAAACTTCTTTGACGAGGAAGAAGCCATCGCTTCCCTGCCCTTGGTAAAGCGGGAGCAGCATATAGGAGTCGTAAGGAGCGAGGACCGGTCCATGGCGATCGGTGGCGAGCTGCTCGCCTTCTTTAACGGCCATGAAATTGGCCCATCCGCTTTGCATGCGAAAGTCATCGCCTTCTTCGATGGCATGACGGTAGACGACATCGAGTAGACGGGGTCCTTTGAGGGTTGCGGAAAGCTCGCTACGCACTTCATCTCGGTCCACGAAGTCGAGGCTGTCGAGGTCGAGGACGCCTAGGTGATCGAGGGCTAGGTAGATGAGGGCTCGGTGCCGCTCTATAGACCCAGGGTCGTCGTGTTGTCCGGCTTCGAAGCCGAGGCTGGCATAACCTCGTTGGCAGAAGTAGCCGAGCATGGCGCCCTTGATATGTTGACCAATGTCGAGCACTTGCTCGATGGGGAAGACCTTGGCGAATTGCCGATTGCTTGAAGTGTTGCCATAGGCGGCAAAGACATTTCCTGTTCCAGACATCGTGTGGAGATCCACAAATGAGACGGAATGAGGAGCTTGGCTTAGGAGCGCTTCGATGCGCTGTATCAGTTGGTGCTGCTCGTGGCGTTCGGCGCTCTCGGGAGCTTGTCCCGATTCCATCGCGGCGCTTAAGGCTTCGATTTTGCTATCGGTCCATAGGCGGTTGAGGTCTTCGTCGAGGTAGCGGACCTTCTTCTCCAGGGCTTGAATATTCCCTCGGAAGCCAATGAGCCGGCCTTTCAGCGAGACCTTATGGTCACATAGCTCAGCAAAGACTCGTTCGAGCGCGGTGACTCCCGCAGCTTCGTTGCCGTGGATTCCTCCGACGGCAATCAACCAGGGGCCAGGAGTGGAACCAATATCTCCGATGCAACGTTCGTCGCCCATTCATTTCCTCTGTCCAGTTCTTGGAATCAGACCTATCTTCTCTCCGGGTCCTCTGTATTTCAACTCCCCTAAAAACATCCTCCCCAATCTTGCAGTTGTTAGTAGGGCGAGACATGGGGGAGTCGGCCGTCGAGTAGCCAAACATCAAATCCCGGGCAAACAACAAATCCAGAGCAGACACAGGGTCGGGATGCCGAACACTATTGATGCCGGACCACGGGATGCCGAACCA
>JARGOJ010000390.1 GCA_029210225.1 Planctomycetota bacterium | reverse complement strand
GCAATCAGGTGTTTACAGCGATCAGGAGGGGAGAGACAATGAGTCTCGCGAATGACCACTCTTGAGGCCCCTCTTCGCTTCCCCAGAAATTGGGTCAGTCAACTACGGAATCTGGGCTGAGAGGGGAGGGGTCGCGGCTAATTAATGTGTGCCCCAGAGTCTCACTCTTGGGAACAGCGTCATTCTGGTTCATTCCACAAACGACGAAAACCCTGGGCCTTTATTGTGTGAAGGGCCTAAGAAGGACCCCCCCATGAGTTCAGCTATCCGCCTTGAATCGGTCACGAAGAGATTTGGCGAACTCACCGCCGTCTCTGAGCTGAGCTTGGATGTGCCCCCAGGGTCCTTTCTCGGTCTCCTTGGTCGGAACGGCGCTGGTAAATCGACGTTGATAAAGATGATTACTGGCCTCATGAACCCGAGCAGTGGAACGATCCAAGTTTTGGGCGAAGCGGTGTCTGCTAGGGCGCTCGAAATCAAACGCCGAATTGGAGTCATGCCTGAGGGAACGGCTTTGCTGGAAGGCTTGACGGGTCCTCAATATCTACGCTTCATTGGATGCCTCCATAGTCTGCCTGATGAGACCATCGATGAGCGACGGCGCGAGCTATTCAACATCTTGGAGTTGGAGCCAGGCGAGAGGACGCTCATTGCCGACTATAGCTATGGTATGCAGAAGAAGATCGCCTTGTGTGCAGCCTTACTACACGGCCCGGAGCTGGTTCTGTTGGATGAACCCTTCGAGGGCATTGACCCGATTTCAGTGCGGGTTGTTAAAGATATGTTGCTCGGGCTTAGTCGGAAAGGGACCACGCTTGTCCTGACCTCTCACGCCTTGGATTTGATTGAGACGCTTTGCCCAGTGATTGCCATTATCGAGAAGGGAAAGCTCGTCGCCAGCGGCAGCGTCGAAGAGTTAAAGACTAAGCATGGGGACGATATGAGCCTCGAAGACGTCTTCCTAAAATTAATGGGTGGCGCTAAGCGCGATGGGGAGCTCTCATGGTAGGTCGCCCGTTCCGAGCAATGTTGAGAGTGCGCCTGGAACTGATTTGGAATACGATCAGCAAGGGCTCCGGACCTATTGGGGTGATCTCGGGCATTGTCGTGATCACTCTTGGATTAGCCTGCCTCGTTCCACCCTTTTATATGTTTTCAGTCTTTGGACGGCAGCTCCCTCTCGGAGAGGATTTGCCAGGGGCCAGTCCATCGCTGACTTGGCTCGCCACCCTTCATGCAATACTCGTCTTTGGTCTGGGGGGATTCGCCGGCTTGCGTCAGCGCCAGGGCTTCGATCGCGAGTTACTTCGAAGTCTCCCCTTAGCTTCATTTCAATTGCTCCTCTCTGAATTACCCTTCGGCCTTCTTAATACAATTCCCATGCTTTCATTGGCGTGTTTTAGTGGATTGGGTTATGGCTTGACTCAAAGCCACCCCGGCTCGATGGGCATCATTATTGGTGTGATGGTCCTCGGTGTGTTTGGTGTCTTGCTCATGCAGCAGTTTGTCGCGGTGCTCCGACGATTGGTAGAGCGCCCACGTTATCTGGGAATGACCATTGCCCTGATTATCGGGCTTGGCTTGGCTGCGGCAGGCCTAACTGGGGGAGAAGGATTTGATCCAAAGCGGATGCTCGAATGGTTACCGACAAGCATGGGTTATCACGGACTTCGAACCTGGGGACATGGTGAAACTGGGACCGCAATGGGCTTTCTCGCTGTGGCAGCGACCTTTATTGGAATCTTGTTTGTGCTGACGGCGTGGCTACAGTTGAAGGAACTCACTCAGGATTTACCACCACGGACTGCCAGTCGGGGCAAGGAAAACCTTTGGAGTTTCAAGGCTCCCGATAAAGGAGTTGCGCGGCTCTTTGTGAAGCAGGTGCTCAATGCTCGCTATGGCAAGGTGCAATTGATGCTGCCCTTCTTTTTTACTGGAGGCTTTGTACTTTGCGCTGAAAAAATTCAGTATGTGGCCAACGGCAGTGTGTTTCACAAGCTCTTCGACAATGCTCAGACTTACCCCCTCTATGCCTTGCTTCCGCCTCTCTTAGTTTTTCTCGGGGGTGGGCTGTGGATGAATCAATTCGCGTGGGATGGTCGTGGAATAAAGACCCTCTTCCTTGCGCCGATAAGCTCACGGGATATCTTGGGAGGCAAGCTGCTCGGCTTGATTTGGATCGTGTTTCCACTCTCATTGCTCGGTTCCTTGCCCCTCGCCTTTCTGGCGGCGCCGTTTCCACCCCATGAGCTCGTCAGCGGCGCCGTGAGTGCGCTTTTTAGCCTTACTGTTCTTGGAACGGTCGGGCATGTTTTCTCTGCGCGCTTCCCCCGTCCCCTGGCCGAGTCCCGAGCAGGTGTGGCGAGCATTCCATTTACTCTACAACTCATGAGCACGGCCGTATTATTGCTTCTTGGAGCCGTTTGCTTTGGAGTTTATTTCGGCTTGAATAGCCTGCACATCTGGGCGCCTCCCCTTGGCTTCGCGGTTCTAACAATTGTTGCGTTATTCATTCGGAGGGGACTCGCCACAATGTTGGTACGGGAACTGGATAGCTGTCGAGAGACGCTCTGTGAGACTTTGTCTTAAATGGGCCGTGCGACCTATTGGGGATAATCATTGTCAATCACGACTTTACCCATAGCTTTTCGACTTTCCAAACGAGCGTGAGCCTGTCCAGCCTCGCTTAGCGCATAGGAATTTTCATCAAGGATAGGCTTGAGACCGCCCATTTCGACAATGCCTGCGAGTTTACTGAGTATCTCGCTGTGCTGCTCAGGTTTATGATCATGGAGCATTGGAATGAGCATGAAAATAACATGGAGCGACAAACCTTTGAAATGGGCGATGGATAAGTCGATTTCGCAGAGCGCGACTGTCGAAGCGACTTGACCATTGAGCGCGGCTGCCTCGAAAGACTTGGTCATATTTGCGCCGCCGACTGAATCGAAGACGACATCAAAACCGCTTCCTTGTGTATGCTTGGCCACATATTGTTCCACAGACTCTGTCTTATAATTGATGGCTGTGGCGCCGAGTTTCTCAATCAGCTCCAATTGCTTTTCACCCCCACCTGTGGAATACACGTCTGCGCCAAAGTGCTTTGCCAGCTGTAATGCAACGTGACCTACTCCACCGGAACCGCCATGAACCAAGACCTTCTGGCCCTTCGTTATTCCGGAGCGCATTAACCCTTCGTAAGCAGTGATGGCAACCAATGGCAAGGCGGCTGCTTCCCGCAATGACAGGTTTTTGGGTTTGTGAGCGAGTAATCGACTGTCCGCGACCATATATTGTGCCAAGGATCCAGGCAGGTCAGCCAATCCCCCCGCGCAGCCGTAGACTTTGTCACCGATTGAATAGCCTTCGACTCCCTCGCCAACACTCTCGATCGTTCCGGCGAAGTCCATGCCTAAAATAGCAGGTGTGTCTGGTGACAACGGGAGGGCCTTTCCCATTTTACGAATCATGACATCGACTGAATTGACGCTTGATGCGGCGATCTTCACTAACACATGCCCTGGCTTAAGGGTGGGCTTGTCTATTTCTACCGCTTTGAATTCGGCCTTCTCGCCGTATTTCTCAATGATCATTGCTCGCATTTGATTTCTCCTATTTTATTGAGTTTTGTATTTGAATGAAATGAGCACGCATAGTGTTCAATGTCGTTGTTTTGAGAGTGTCTTGTATAGACGGGAATTGCCTGGAGGCTTATTCTTGCTTCGATGCCTTTACAACGACACGAGTTTTCCCGGTGGATCTCATGTAGAGAGTGGATTCTTTTGTCGTGCTGACTGAGATGCGTTGAGCGCTTGAATTCGTGGTCGAATAGAAGTAGCTACCTGGGTCTAAAGTCTTGACGGTGGAGTCCTCGAATCCCCGATGTTGGAGTTCGCCTGCTATAACCACTGCGCGAATGATGGGGGCATTGGAGTGGATTTCTCCGGTAAATCCTTTGGGGAGTTTGATGAGGGTGCCGTTCATTTGATTGGCCTGGGGTTTCCCCCAGAGAAAGGCAATCTTTGGATTGTTGTTCGAATTTACTCCTACGTTTTGTTCGGCGCTCGTATCGGCTAGCGCGTCGAGCCAAACAATGTTGGATTGATCGATATTCACGGGGCGTTCACCATTGTCGAACGCTTTTTCAGTAGGGCGAACGAGATAGGGACCCTGTTCGATTTCAATGTATGCCAGAGTGTTTGTGCCCTTTGCGGCAGTTATGTGGACCTCTCCCGCTGGTTGAGTCCAGAAGGATCCCGCAGGCATCCACATTTTTTCGGCTTTCGGATCGTCGTTGTGGACGACACCCCGTAAGACGATTCCACGATAACTGACATTGTGAATGTGAGGTGGAGATTGAAATCCATCAATTGGTTTGAAGAGGAACCCTGTGGCGTCCGTGCCATTTCGATCTCCCCAGAGAGTCGCAGCCTGCGGGCTTTTGTCTCCTCTCGCGGGGTTGAGTTTCTCCCAATTGACTTGCGAAGCCAAGACGACTTTTATGTCACTTCTCGCTCTTGCCGAAGTGTCTTGGGAGCTGGCGCAAGCGGTCAAGGTCGTCGCGAAGATGAGGAGTGTGTTGAGTTTCATGATCGTAGCAATCCTAATTGTGTTTGCATGGTGCTTACTGTATTGAAGAACATGCTCAGTGTTTTGTTTCGCGGAGAATGGGGAATAGAGGGCGGGCAGTGTTTTCATTCATTCAAGGTGGATTCAATCGTTTGGATGACTGACTGGCATTTCTGATCGTCCAATGCGTCGGAGTGGGGCGATTTGAATTGTCCTGAATCATTGTCGAAATACTTGCCAGAAGCTGTTGCGAACTCTTCTGAGAGCGCGGCCCGGCTCAGTATCTTGGCCCCGATTTGCAAGTCGCTACCTGCGACGCCGTAGGCTTCTTTCACCATTTTGCTGGCAAGGAAAGAGCCAGGGTTCACGGCGATGACAACGGGTCCTTCCTTGAGGGAAAGACCAAGATTGCGCGACCACATCGTCAGGGCCAGTTTACTTTGTGCGTAGGCGGCCCCCTCAGTAAGCGGTTGTTTGCCTTTCAGTGCTTCTAAGTTCACTGGCGATTGAGCGGCCGATGAAAGGTTAATGACGCGGCCAGAGGTTCCTAGCAGGGGCAAGAGACGCTTTGTCAATATGTAGGGAGCCACGGTGTTAACCATAAAACGTAGGTCGAGCCCATCGCTGCTATGGGTTGCGTTTTGGATTCTGAAAACACCGGCGTTGTTAATGAGAACGTCGAGCTTTGGAACTTGTTTCGCCACGTCTGCTGCAAAGTTCTCAACGTTCTCGATGAGCGAGAGATCCGCAATAAATGACTGGGGTTCTACCTGGCCAGGCTTGGAAAGAGCCGCTCTGGCAGCGTCGAGTTTCTTTGGGCTGCGGCCATGAAGAATGACGTTGTGCCCCTCTGATGACAGTAATTTGGCTGTTTCCAGACCAATGCCATCGGTTGACCCGGTCACTAGGATTGTTTTCTTCATGATGTACCCTCTTCATTTTTGAGTTCAGGCAGCCGTTCTTATGCCAGACGATTCAGGGTGGTTTCAAAAATTGTTTTGTTGGGGCGAAGATTCAGTGCGACATGATTCATGCCGAGAGTTTCCCGCGACTTTCAGTAGCTTCGGAGACGGGGCATTCCCGTTGCTAGGGCAAGTTGGATTGCTTTGGGGTGAAGTCGTTGCTGTTCAGTGCTCGGTCTCCGTTTTAGTGTTTGGTGTGTGCTCAGCTTTTCTTGTGCTTGAGGAAGTATAGATCGGGCCATTAGCTGAGACAATTGGTCTAATTTCAAACACACTGTTGCGCATTGTGGGATAATCTTTGGTGTCGTATTTTCTTTCGATCGAGTGTGCTCAGCGACCCTTCATGGTTGAGACAGGAGAAAACATGCTTGCTCCGCCTTTTGATGCGTGGACTTTAAGGGACCTCGAAGCTGTTGTTGCGATAGGGCAACAGGGTAGCTTCATCGCGGCGGCCCGGATCCTTCAGATTTCTCGAAGCTCCGTCACCCGATCGGTGGCTCGTCTTGAGCGTGACCTGGGGGCAACGCTCTTTCAGCGAACAACACGTCAGGTTCGAGTGACCGATACTGGATCACGCTTTCTGCTCCGGGCTGAGAGTGCGCTTCGCGAGCTCATGGAGGCTGCACAGGAAGCGCGGGAGGCGGAGGGCGTCGCAGTCGGGCGTTTGCGAGTCGCATGTTCGGCGACCTTCGGTGCTCAGTTCTTGGTGCCGCATCTGGCGTCTTTTCAAGAGAGGCATCCTGGGGTGGAACTTGATTTGCGATTCAGTGATAGGCGGGTGGATTTACTTAATGACGAGATTGACGTGGCTATTCGATTGGGTGAGCTGGAAGACTCTTCGCTTATCCTTCATCGAATTGCGGCGGAGCAGCGCTGGCTTTATGCGTCCCCGAAATATCTAGCTCAATTTGGCTCGCCGCAGAATCCTGGGGATCTTCGTGAGCACAAGTGTTTGTTTTTGGGAGATGATTGTCGATGGCGTTTTCACGTCGCTGGAGAGATCGAGGTTCTTGAGGTCGGAGGCGGGATGCGGACGGATCTGGGGGTCGTTCTTGTGCAAACTGCTTTAGCGGGAATGGGGATAGCCCGTCTCTCTGCCTGGGCGGCTCATGATGCTCTTGAAGACGGGAGGCTCGTCCGGGTGCTTCCAGAGTTAACCGTTGGATCTTGTGGGGTTATAGGCGCGATTTACCCGCCTTCGAAGGTGTTTCCTCGCAAGCTGTCGGCGTTTCTTTCGTTTTTAGATGAAGAGTTGGGACCGGTCGTGAAACGTACTCTTCTGCCGATTGTCAATTCTTGAACCGGGGCTTCTAAATCGAATGGTTTCCTGTTCGACGTGTTAAGATTGTTGAGAATGAATTTGAATTGTAAGTGGCCATGTATGAGGAGTTGAACCGTGAATAAATGTGAGATCTGTGGCGGACCATGTATGACCAGTCCTTGTCGCGGTTGCAAAATGTCCGGCCGAGTGGGGAGCAACGAATTGGCAGCCAAGGCTGAAATGGACGCGGGGGGTCCTCGCAAGTCGCTTGATGAGATGTCGGAGGCAGAGATTCTTGATGAATGCGCCACCTGGATGGCTAAGAAGAACGGCGGGACGAAGGAGCAGACAATGCAGACTTTGGGAGCTCTTCCTGCCATGCACGTGAAGATCATGTTGGAGAAGCTTCGAGGAAGCTAGGGACGAGACTGAGGGGCAGCTCTTGTTGCATTCTCCGCAGCTGTTGTTCCATGAATGTGGGTAGACCGATACCATCTATTAAACAGTGTGTTTTCAATGGACCAGATTGATCTCAATGAAGAGTCAGAACAGGGTTTTCGAATTATCCTCAAGATGAGAGCAAAGAGCTTGTGGACGATACTCAGAACTCTTCGTCTAACCGGCCGAGGAAGGATCTTCCGATAGATCTGTCGGAGAAAGTCAATGATTCTCTAGTCGAGCCTTATGATGCCGAGATTCGGAGTTTCACAAGCTTCATTGCCGAAGCGAGTGTCGCAAATCAAATGCGCAGGGACGTGAGTTGGAGACGCGAAGCCTGGCGTTCAATCTTCTGTTGAGCAGTTTATTGCCCTTGGGATGACAGTTCACTCATTGACGGGGAACTGTGAAATTAATTGGCTATGGAGTATAGAAGCTCGAGAGAAAAGTAGAGAGATTGAAGGCTTGGGGCTTTGCATAGACTTTGCTGGATTAGCTCCAAAGCTTGACGCAGCGGGCATGGGAGGTCTTGTACTTGAATCTGGTGGGCTGAATAATCTCGTCTATCGATCTATCAACACAAGTGGGCAACGCTATATTCTTAACCGCTGACGCAGAAAAATAA